>NZ_DAHVQP010000122.1:0-30738 GCF_027317685.1 Saccharomonospora sp. | reverse complement strand
GTGGCCGAGTGGTTTAGGCAAGGGCCTGCAAAGCCCTGTACACGGGTTCGATTCCCGTCTCCGCCTCGCGCGATTAGCTCAGCGGGAGAGCGCTACCTTGACACGGTAGAGGTCACTGGTTCGATCCCAGTATCGCGCACCAACAATTCAGGGCCCTGCCCCAACGGGACAGGGCCCTTTTGCTGTCGGATTCAGTCGGTCTTCGCCGAGGACCGAATCAGGCACCCAGGAATAGAAAAAGACCGGAAGGCTCCACCGAGAGTCCGGAGGCCGCCAACCCCTATCGGCTCGCCTCGGAGCGTGGAGCCCTCAACGGTTCGAAAAACGGGAAAACCGTGCGAACACCGCGTTGACCGCTTCGTCCGTCCACACGGACCCGGAATGGACGCGACAGACGGGCAGCACGCCGCCGCACGACCGTCCCGTCAGGATTCTCCCGGCTCGGAACGACCCTGCTGCTGCTCCGCCAAGAACCGTTGGAAATACTCCGCGAGCTCGTCACCCGTGGGCATCTCGTCGGTATCGGCGAGCAAGTTGTTCTCCGGACTCGCCGCTGTGAAGGCGTCGTACTGCTGTTCCAACGCCTGCACCACGTCGGCGGCCTCGATGTTGTCACGGACCTGACGATCGATTTCCAAGTTCGTGGCGTGGGCCGCCTCACGAAGCCGGGCGAGAGGCACCCGCAATCCAGTGGCCTCCGTCACGGCGTCGAACAATCGCAGCGCCGCGGCCGGATACCTCGACTGAGCGAGGTAATGAGGAACATGCGCGGTGAGGCCGATCACATCGTGGCCCGCCTGCCCCAGCCGGTACTGCATCAGCGCCGCGGCACTGCCCGGCACCTGGACCTGGTTGAACACGGTGCGGTAGCTGCGCACCAGTTCGGGGCGCGTCGCATGCGCCGTGATCCCCAGCGGCCTGGTGTGCGGAACGCTCATGGGAATGCCGTGGACGTTCACTAGCAGCCGTACCCGCCAGCGCTGCACCAGACCACGCACGGCGGAGACGAACGTCTCCCACTCCCGGTCCGGTTCGGGCCCGGTGAACAGCAGGAACGGGACTCCGTCCGCATCCCGCAGTAGCCGCACGACCAGTTCCGGCTCCTCATAACCGGCCCAGTGGTCAGCGGCGAACGTCATCGTGGGACGCCGCGAACGGTAGTCGAGCAGCCTGTCGACGTCGAACCGCGCCACCACGGGACCGTCGAACTCGGAGAGCAGGTGGTCGGTGACGACTTCCCCCGCCGACCCCGCGTCGACGAACCCGTCGAAGTGGTAGAGCAGCACCAGTTCCTCCGGCACGGGAACCCCGGAGTCCAGGTCGTATAGCTGCTCCGGATTGCGATCCACCGTCAACCTCCTGACCTCACCACGTCTGTCCCTACTGGGAACAACGCTTGCTGACGCTCGTTCAATCCCATCACATCGCTGTGGGTGCGCGGCCGAGGTGGCGCATGGTGGAAGATGGAACAGGTGCAGGTCTCTCAATCCGGACAGACGAACACGACGATGTTGGTGGGCGAGCACATCGACAGCCTGGCCACTGTGCTCGACCTCGTGCGCTCCGGCACCGCGAGAACCCGACCGGAGATCGGCAGACAGTCGGGACTCGGACGCACCGTCGTCACCCAGCGCGTCAACCAGCTCGTGGCGTCTGGGCTGTTGGAGGAAGGCTCGCTCGGCCCGTCCAGCGGAGGTCGTGCGCCACGAGAGTTGCGGTTCCGCGCGCTCGCGGGTGTGATCCTCGCTGCCGAGCTCGGCGCCACCAGCATCAGTGTCGGCGTCACCGACCTGGCCGGCACCGTCCTGGCCGAGCACTGCGAGGACGCGGACATCGCGTTGGGACCCGAGACCGTGCTCGGCCGGGTCGAGGAAGTGCTCGACGAGCTGCTCAACCGGGTACGTGCCGAGCGGGAGGACCCCGATCTCTCCGTATGGGGTGTGGGCATCGGGCTTCCCGGCCCGGTGGAGTTCGCCACCGGACGGCCCAGTGCCCCACCGATCATGCCGGGTTGGGACGGCTATCCGGTACGCGATCGACTCGCCCGGCGCTACAACACTCCGGTGTGGGTCGACAACGAGGTCAACACCATGGCGCTCGGCGAGCTGCGCGCGGGAGCCGCGAAAGGCCAGCGGGACATCCTCTACGTCAAGATCGGCACCGGGATCGGCGCCGGACTTGTCTCGGGCGGCATGTTGCACAGGGGCAGTCAGGGCTGCGCGGGCGATATCGGACATGCCGCGGTCTCCGACGAGACCGAGGTGGTGTGTCGGTGCGGCAACACCGGTTGCCTGGAGGCGTACGCCGGAGGTGCCGCGCTGGCCCGAGACGGTCTGAGCGCCGCGCGGGAGGGACGTAGTCGTCTCCTCGCCGATGTGCTGTCCGCCACGGGCACGGTCACCGCGGCGGACATCTCCCGGGCCGCCCAGAGCGGCGATCGCACTTCCGTGGAGCTGCTGACCCGAGCCGGGCGGTTCGTCGGCGGCTTGCTCGCGACATTGGTCAGCTTCTTCAACCCCGCGCTCGTCATCATCGGTGGCGGTGTCGCGGGTGCGGGAGACCTGCTTCTGGCGGCCGTACGCGAAACCGTTTATCGCCGGTCGCTGCCTCTGGCCACGAGAGAACTGCGCATCACCCGCTCCACCCTCAACGACCGGGCCGGGCTCGTGGGGGCGGCGTTCATGGTCATCGACGAGCTGTTCGCCCCCGAGCGGCTGGCACGGTGGGTGACCGAGGGCTCGCCCGCCGGGTCACCGGCGCTCGTGCACGTGCCGCTGCGGGCGCCACTGCTCTGATGCCCGACCGTCGGAGGAGAAAGAGCGACGCCGGCCGACTCGGACGGCCGGCCGTCACTTCTTCTTGGACTTCTTCTCCCTGACCCGGACGTTGATCCGCACCGGCGTACCGGTGAACCCGAACTCCTCGCGGAACTTGCGCTCGATGAACCGGCGGTAACCCGCCTCGAGGAAACCCGTGGTGAACAGCACGAGCGTGGGCGGCCGCACACCGGCTTGGGTGGCGAACAGCACCTTCGGCTGTTTCCCACCCCGGACCGGAGGCGGGGACGCGGCGACGAGGTCGGACAGCCAGCTGTTCAACTGCCCGGTGGGCACGCGCTGGTCCCACGAAGCCAGGGCTGTGCGGAGGGCGGGAGCGAGCTTGCGGACCGCGCGGCCGGTCAATGCCGAGACGTTCACCCGCTCGGCCCACGGGAAGCGCACCAGCCCCCGGTCGATCTCCCGGTCGAGTTCGCGTCGACGCTCCTCGTCCACCAGGTCCCACTTGTTGAAGGCGAGCACCAGTGCCCGGCCCGCGTCGGCGACCGAGGTGACGATGCGCAGGTCCTGCTCCGACAGTGGTTCACTCGCGTCGAGCAGCACGACGGCCACCTCGGCCGCGTCGATGGCGTTCTTGGTGCGCAGCGACGCGTAGTACTCGGTGCCGCTGGCCGTCTGCACACGTTTACGCAGCCCCGCCGTGTCGACGAACCGCCACAGCTGTCCGTCGAGCTCCACCATCGAGTCCACGGGGTCCACGGTCGTGCCCGCAACCGAGTCCACCACCGCGCGCTGCTCGCCCGTGAGTTTGTTCAACAGGCTCGACTTGCCGACGTTCGGCTTGCCCACCAAAGCCACTCGCCTCGGCCCGGACTCGGACCGGTCCGTCTCCCGGGGTGCCTCGGGAAGCACGTCCACCACCGCGTCGAGCAGGTCACCGGAGCTGCGTCCGTGCAACGCGCTCACCGGGTACGGCTCCCCCAGCCCGAGCAACCACAGCGACGCCACTTCGGCGAGCAGGTTCTCACTGTCCACCTTGTTGGCCACGAGCAGCACCGGACGCTTCGAGCGGCGCAGTACCTTCGCCACGGCCTCGTCGGTGGCGGTAGCGCCCACCACGGCGTCCACCACCAGCAACACCACGTCGGCCTCGGACATGGCGTGCTCGGCCTGCGCGGTGATCGATGCCTGCAGCCCCGAGGCACTCGGCTCCCAACCACCGGTGTCGACGAGTGTGAAGCGGCGCCCCTGCCAAGTCGCGTCGTAGGAGATTCGGTCCCTGGTCACTCCGGGCGTGTCCTGCACGACCGCTTCCCGGCGCCCCAGGATTCGGTTCACCAACGTGGACTTGCCGACGTTCGGCCTGCCCACGACGGCGACCACCGGCTGCGGCGCCTCTTCCTGTTCGATGGCCGCCTCCTCGGCGGCGGCATCGAGGCGGAGGAACTCCGACTCATCGGACCAGGTGCCGTCCAATTCGGTCATGCTCGTCTCTTCCTTAGCTCTGCGGGGGTTGTCCCCGAGGTCATCGATCGCCGTGCCGCGCGGCATGCGGGTCGCGCGCGCTGTCGACGGCGTGCACGAGCGCGGCGAGGGTGGCACGGATCCGTTCGGTGGCCTGCGCGAGCCCGGCACGTCCGGCGGCGACGTCGAGCCCGAACGGTTCACCGACGAACACGTCGACGACGGGGCGCAGGCGCCACCGTGACCCGGGAGGTCGCAGGGTTCCTCGCACCGCCACCGGCAATACCACCGCGCCGCTGGCACGCACCAGCCAGGCGGCTCCCTGCTGCGCCTCCACCACATCGCCCGAGCCACGGGTGCCTTCGGGAAAGACACCCACCAGGCCGCCGTCTCGCAGCAGGCGCGTCACCGTGAGCAGCGCCGACCGGTCGGGAACACCACGCCGCACCGGTACCTGTCCGATGCGGTGCAGAAACCAACCGACCGCGCCGACGAACAGCTCCTGCTTGACGAGGAACACCGACCGCCGCGGCAACATTCCGAAAATCAGCTGTGGCTCGATCAGGGAACTGTGGTTGGCCACGAGCACGACGGGCCCGGTGCGTGGCACTCGCTCCAAACCCCGTATCCGAACACGGCACGCCGGACGGTACAGCCACCGAGCGATGCAGCGGCAGAGATCGTGCAACCACGGAACCGCACCGGGTGGCAGCGTCTTCGCCGACTGCGCCGACTGCGCCGACTGCGCTGCCTTCGACGGGGTCGACCGATTCACCGCCGAGTCCCCGCGACCTCGTTACAGAGCAGTCCCCTGTCATCGGCCAGCTCGGTGAGTTTCGCCGTCACCTCGTCGATCGCGAGATCAGAGGTGTCGAGCAACACCGCGTCGTCGGCGGCCCGCAGCGGCGAGCTCGCCCTGGTGGAGTCCAGATGGTCCCGACGCTCCACGGAAGCCTTCGCCTCCTCCGGCGAGGAAGACCGGCCGGCCGCCGCGTCCTGCGCGCTGCGCCTCCGCGCCCGGACGTCCGCCGAGGCGGTGAGGAACACCTTCAGCCGAGCGTCGGGGACGACGACCGTGCCGATGTCCCTGCCGTCCACCACGATCCCGCCGTCCTCGTCGAGGGCTTTTCGGATGATACGTCGCTGCTCCGTGACGAGCATCTCACGCACTTCCGGCACGGCCGACACCGCGGAGACGGCCTGGTTGACCTCCTCGGCGCGGATCTCCTCGCTGACATCCATGCCGTCCAACCCCGCCCTCGGCTCCTTCGGGTCGGTGCCCACACCGATGTCGATGCGGCTCACCAATTCCACGATCGCCGCCGCGTCATCGAGACCGACCCCGGCTCGCAGCACCGCCAGTGTCGCCACGCGGTACATGGCGCCGGTGTCCAGATAGCCCGCGCCCAATTCGGTGGCCAGACGCCGCGCCGCCGTCGTCTTACCGGTTCCCGACGGGCCGTCCAACGCCACCACACCACACAAGGCTCGAGCCACCGGGCCTACTCCTCGCCATTTCCGTGATCGTTCTCTGTTCACCTTGCGGCCACGCCGACCCCGACGGATCGCACGCCGCGCATGCGGGTCTCATTGTGCCCGGTGGTGCGAGACGGCCAGGCTCACCGGTCCCTCGGTGTCTCCTCCGGCGGCTCGATCCCTTCCCGCCGCAGCCGTTCTCCCAGGTCATCCCGTACGAGCGTCGACTTCTCGATGATGCCTGTCTGGTAGGACGCCCTACCCACGAGCTGGGACAACACAGGCGCGGTGATCACCTGCAGCAACGCGACGAGGGCCAATCCCACAGCATCCACAGGCCGCAGCTGCAGACCCACACCGATGAGCACCATGATCAACCCGATGGTCTGTGGCTTCGTCGCGGCCTGCAGCCGACTCAGCAGGTCGGGAAATCGCAACAACCCGAACGCGCCGACGAGACAGAACAGAGCCCCACCCAACAGGAAGACACTGGAAATGATGTCGCGCAGCATTAGCGGTGCTCCTTCCGCCCCTCGGTGAGCCGCACGACACTGAGCGTGCCGACGAATCCGAGCAAAGCCGTGCACACCAGGATCGGCACCGTCAGCACGGATTCGGTCATCGCCATGTTCACCGCGAACCCCGCGACGATGAGCACCACCAGGACGTCCAGCGCCATGGTGCGGTCCAGGATCCACGGGCCTTTCACCAGGCGCACCAGGGTGAGCAGCCCGGACAGGGCGAGTACGGCCAGTGTGACGATGAAGACGACAGTCACTGCTTCCCCTCGCAATCCGGCTCGGTCTGGGCGGTTGATCCGCTCCTACGGGTCATCCACCGTCCTCCGCCGGGCTCATCGCCCCGTCGAGCCGTCGTACGTACTCCTCCGCGATACGGATCTCCTCGGCCGTTCCGAATGTCTTGATGGCCCGCATCTGCATGTTCAGAGCGTGACGCACATGTTCTTCCGGCTCCGGGGAACGCACCCCGAGTACGTACGTATAGAAACAGGTCTGCGGCCGGTTGATCTGCAGTACGAACACACCGGGGCTCAACGAGATCATGTTGGCGGCCGTCGCCAGGAGAAAGTCCCTGTCCACGAGGATCGGCACCTCGACGATGACGGCCTTGGTCCGAGGACCGAAGCGAGCCGCATCCCAACCGACGCGCACGCCCGAGCTGAACAGGTCCCAGGCCAGGTACAGCGCGAGCCCCACCACACGGTGTGGCCGGGTGAGTAACGGGGAACGCACCGGCTGGAACGGGAACAACAGCAGAATGGCGAGGGCGACCACGACTCCCGACAGCAGGACGAGCGGTTCGACCGACCTCCACAGCAGCACCCACACCACGAGCAGCCACAGGGCCAAAAGCGGGGAATAACGACGCATGTCAGCCCTCCCCCTGAGGTAGTACCACGCTCCGGTACTGTTCGCCGCCCAGCAAGTCATCGGCAGCGCGCTCGCTCATGGCGGACAACGGCCCCGCCGCCAAACTGATCACTATGCCGGTCAGTACGAGCACGCTGGTGGCGAACACCATCGGCCGGTTGGTCAATCCCGTGCCCACAGTGACCTCGTCACTCGGGTCCGCGTCCGGGAACGGCTCACGCTCCGCCCCCCAGAACGCGCTCACCCAGACCCGGGTCATCGCGTACAGGGTGAGGAAACTCGTGATCACCGCCGCCGTGGTCGCGGCGTACGCCCACACCGTGGCGCTCTCCGCACCGGCACGGAACAACGTGATCTTGGCGATGAACCCGGAGAACGGCGGGATACCGGCGAGATTCAACGCCGGTACGGCGAACAACACGGCCACCAGCGGAGCGCTCTTGGCCACACCGGACATCTCCCGCAACGACACCGTGCCCGTGCGCCGGGTGACAAGACCGCTGACCAGGAACAGCGCGGCCTGCACGGTGATGTGGTGGACGACGTAGAGGATGGCCCCCGCCAACCCGACGACCGTCGCCATGCCGAGTCCGAAAAGCATGAAGCCGATGTGGCTGACCAGCAGGAAGGACAACAACCGGTTGATGTCCTCCTGCGCGATGGCGCCGAGCACCCCGACGATCATGGTGATGATCGACACCACGAGCAGCACGTTCCACACGCTGTCGTTGTCGAACACCAACGTGTGGATACGGATGAGCGCGTACACACCGACCTTGGTGAGCAACCCGGCGAACACGGCCGTGATGGGAGCGGGAGCGGTCGGATAGCTATCCGGCAACCAGAAGTGCAGGGGCACCAGCGCTGCCTTGATCCCGAACACGACGGTGGCCAGCAACGCGAGGCTGGTCTGCACCCCGGGCGCCAGTTCTCGGAACTCCAGTGACAGGGCGGCCAGGTTCACGGTGCCCGTCGCCGCGTATACCAACGCGATGAGCGTGATGAACAACAGCGACGACGTGAGGCTGACGATCACATAGGTCATGCCCGCCCGCACGCGACGCGCGGTGGTTCGGCGCGTGATGAGCACGTACGAGGCCGAAAGCATGATCTCGAACGCGACGAACAGGTTGAACAGGTCGCCGGTGATGTAGGCCAAGGACACGCCCGCACACAACACCAAGTAGGCGGGCTGGAACGTGGTGGACGCGATCTCGCGGCCGTAGTCGGTGACGCGCTGGCCGATGGAGAACACCAGCACCGCCAGCGTGACCACGGCCGACACGAGCAACAACAGCGCCGCGAGCCGATCGGCGACCAGGGTGATGCCGACCGGGGCGGCATAACCACCCAGCTGCAGCACCACCGGGCCCTCGGTGTCGGTGTGGTAGACGAGCACCGAGGTGATGACCACGACACCGCTGAGAACGATCAGTCCGATGACTCGCTGAAAATCGGGCCTGCTGCCGAGCATCAGCGACAGGGCCGCGCCCAGAAGGGGCAGCAGCACGGGGAGAGTGAGGAGCACGGTCACCGGCGAACCTCCCGGGGTGCCTCGGGCTCGTCCTCGGCCGCCTCGGCCGCCTCACCCGAGGAGTCGGTGTCCGACATATCGGGCGCGGAGGTCTCCTCCACCGCGCGCGCCTCCCTGACGGCGACCCGGCGGTCCTCGACGTCGTCCTGCACCTCGTCGTGGCCGAGCAGCACCCACGAACGGAAAGCCAGGGCGAGCAGGAACGTGGTGAGCGCGAAGGTGATGACGATGGCCGTGAGCGCCAAGGCCTGGGGCAGTGGGTCGACCATCAATTCGGCGACCGCGGTACCGACGAAGGTGGGCTCACCCGGGGGTCCACCGGCGACCTGGAGGAACAGGTTCGCCCCGTGCCCGAGGATCGTGATGCCGAGGATCACCCGCATCAGCGAACGTTGCATGAGCAGGTAGAACCCCACCGTGTAGAGCCCGGCGATCGCCACCGCCATCGTCAGATTGATCGTCACGTGCTCGCGTCCCCCGGGTGCTGGTCGTTCAGTTCGCTCTCCAGTTCCCCGAGCTGGATCCCCTCTCCCAAGGTGCGCAACAGATTCAGCACCACGCCGACGATGATGAGGAAGACACCGGTGTCGAAGGCGAGGCTCGACGCGATGTCCAAGGTGCCGGACAACGGCACCTCGACGGTCCACACGGCACTGGACAGCACCGGTAGCCCGAACCATGTCGGCACGATCGCGCTGGCCACCACCAGGATGAGGCCAAGTCCGATCACCACGGGAGGCTGGACCCGCGACTGGCGAAGTCCCGTGACGGAACCACCGGTCACGTAGCGAAGCACGAACGCCAGGCCCGCGACCAATCCTGCACTGAAACCGCCTCCCGCGAAGGTGTGGCCTGCGAACAGAAGATAAACGGCCACGAGCAACACCGTCGGAAAGACGGCGCGCAGGCACACCTCCAACATCAGAGAGCGCGGCCAGCGGGTCTGCTCGCCCTCCCGGATGAGCCAGTTCTCATGCGGCTTGTCACGGGTTTCCCACCAACGTTGGGCGGATGCGGTCCGGGAGCTCGTCACGACGTCGCCCCCTCTCCTGCCTGTACGTCCTGCGCGTCCGCTTCGGCCACGCCGTTCGATTCGTCGCCGGGCCTGCGGCGCTGTCGGTGGGCCGCGAGGATGAGACTCGCCGCACCGACGGCCGCCACCGCGAGAACGGTGACCTCACCGAGGGTGTCGAACGCCCGGAAGTCGACGATGATGGCGTTGACGACGTTGGTGGCTCCGGCGTCCTCCTCGGCACGGGCGATGTATTCCTGGCTGGCCTCCGGAAGTCCGCTTCGGGAACCCGACACCAGCACGGCGAGTACCCCGACGACGGTCCCGCCGAGCGCCGCGATGCCGCCTTTGGTCCAGCGGGTCAACCGTGTCCGATGACGTTCACGACCGAACGCGGAGGGGAACCGGCGGAGGACGAACACGAAGACGACCAGCGTCAACGACTCGACCAAGAACTGCGCCAGCGCGAGGTCCACGCCACCTTCGAGGACGAACAGCGCTCCGATGCTGTATCCGACCAGACCGGTGACCAACACGGCCGTCAGGCGACGCCGTGCGAGTACCGCGGCGCCCGCCGCCACGAGCAACAGCAGCGTCAGCACGAGCTGCATCCACGAGTCGGCGAGCCGCAGCACCGGGAGCTCACCCGGGCCCGCCAGCAGCCCCAACACGGGCACCAGCGCCATCGTCACCACGATCACGCCGAGGTAGACCGGCAACGAACCGACCTGCAGTCGACCGGTCAACCAACGGGAGAACCGGTCCAGCGCTCTCATCGTGGCCCGGTAGGACGGCTCCGCCTGCAACGCCACGGGAAGGCGCCCGGCGAATCGACGGAGCACCCACGTCGCCCGGTAGGCCGCGTAACCGGCCACGAGTACGAGTGCCGACAGAGCCAACGTCGCGGTGAAGCCGTGCCACAACGCCAGGTGGTAACGCACGCCCTCGCTCGGGTAGGCCGAGGCGTACCGGCCCGCCAGTGTCTCGACCCAGCTTGGCATGCACCCGAGAACGAGACTGGCCACGGCCGGGACGAACACGGGCGCGACGAATCCCACACCCGGTCGCTGCCCCTCCGGCGGTTCCACGCCCGGCCGAGTGCCGAACGCCCCGACGAAGAAACGCAGACTGTAGGCCACGGTCAAGGTCGAACCCACCGCCAGGCCGACCAGCGTCAGCTGATCGACGCCGGCCCCCACGACACCTCCGCGCAGGAACGCCTCAAGAGCCGCTTCCTTGCCGACGAACCCGAGCAGCGGGGGCACACCCGCCATCGACGCGAGCGCCAAGGCCGCTATCCCGGCCAGCAACGGCCAGCGCCGGCCGAGACCGGACAGATGGCGTACGTCGCGGGTTCCCGCTCGCTTGTCGATGATGCCGGTGACGAGGAACAGCGTCGATTTGAACAACCCGTGGGAAAGGATCAGTGTCGCACCGGCCAACGCTGACACGAAACTGCCGGAACCCACCAGGACGGTGAGAAAACCCAACTGGCTCACGGTGCCGAACGCGAGCAGCGTCTTCAGGTCGTTCTGCCGCAGAGCCCGGACCGCACCGAGGATCATGGTCCAGAGCCCGAAGCCGATGATGGGAACCCACCAGGCGGGCATCGCGGAGAAGCCGGGCGCGAACCGCGCAATCAGGTACACCCCGGCTTTCACCATCGCCGCGGCGTGCAGGTACGCGCTCACGGGTGTCGGGGCCACCATGGCCGCGGGCAGCCAGAAGTGGAACGGGAACTGAGCGGATTTGGTGAACGCCCCGGCCAACACCAGCACGACCGCGACGCCTGTCAGCAGGCTTTCCGGGGGCGGGTCGGCCACGATCTCGGACACCCGCACGGTCCCCGCCGCGGTGGAGAGCAGGATCAGCCCCATCAACATGGCCAGGCCACCCGCCGCGGTGACCAACAAAGCCTGCGTCGCCGACCGCCGGGACCTCCTCGTCGCACCGTCACCGCCGACTAGGAGGAACGAGCAGACCGTCGTCAGTTCCCAGAACAGGTACAGGGAGAAGATGTCGTCGACGAGAACAAGCCCCAACATCGCGCCGGCGAACGTCACCAACAGCGACGAATTACGGCCGATGACGGGATCACCGGGCTTGGCGTAGCACGCGTAGTAGACGAGAACGAGCGCGCCGATCCCGGAGACGAGCAATGCCATGAGCACCGAGAGGGCGTCGATTCGGAATGTGATTTCCAAGCCGATCGCCGGCGCCCATCGGAGAGTTTGCTCGACGACCTCGTCCTGTCCTCCGAATGCTCCACCGGAGAAGAAAAGGAGTAGAGTGGCGAGTGTAGCCGCCGACAGAACGGCTCCGATGACGAATGCGACCCTGCCCCACCTCTGCGCGATTGAGGGCAGCAGCAAAGCGACGGCGAAATGGGCGAGAATCGCCACGAGCATATATTTCACCGCCGTCTCAGGTCCAAGCTTCGCCGTCGGACTCGACTGGGGAGAGACGCCGCGCCACACGCCCGAGCGTCAACCGTCCCGTGGACACATCCTACAGAACGCTCTTTCCCGATCGCAGGAGCGCGCGTCGATATATTACGTGATGATCTTCTCAGCCCCACCGGAGCATCTTCATAGTAGACTCGTCTAATTAAGACGAAGAACGCCACTCGCTCCGTCGAGGCATATGCGGCCCATACGCCACCCGCACGTTGCCGCGAAGTCCACGAACACCACTGATCTCCCCCGAAAATCGAGGCCGAAAGAGCTTCTCATCGCCCCATGCATCGCGTGATACTGATCACTAGATGGGTCGATGACATCGATCTCGACATGCCTCAGGTCGGAATAATCCGAGCCGGGCGATGCTCCCCTCACCGAACACAAAGAAGCCAAGCGTGCAGGTCAACCCGCTCGACATGTCGACGAACACCACCACGTGACCCGACCACGCAGCCTCCAGCCCAACCCTTTCAGAAACTTTCTGTGATTAAATTATTACCGAAGGCAAAAAAAGCGAATTCGGCAAAATTGTAATAATTATCACTCAATACCGAAGCGACCCCTGAGCCGTGGCGCTCACCACCACTCGAACTCGGCGTTGTGTTCTCCGGATCGCCCCACTCGAGGACTCCCGAACCTCCTGTGGCCGCCCCTCTCTACCATCCGACGATGAATGTGGTGCCTGGCATGGCCGATCAATCCGCGCTCGAGCTTTGCCCCTCACAACCTCAGCCCCGCGATCACTAGGGTGGGTGTAACCCGTCACACGTCCGGAAGGCCTTGCCGTGTTCACTTGGTTGTGCGTCTCACTCGGTGTCGCCTTCGGGACGTCCATGCTGCCGATCATGAGTGTCGAGCTGTTCGTGGTCGGCCTCGTCACCAGTGACCCTTCCCTGCCGTGGATAGGCATAGGCGCCGCTGTGGCACTCGGACAGGTCGCGGGCAAACTGCTCTACTACCTGGCTGCCAGGGGAACCATCGAACTACCGTCGATACTGAGCACGAAACCGTATCGCAGTCAGCGAGCAGGCCCTGTGTCTCCCGCTCGGGAACGTCGACGGCGGTGTGGCGAACGACTGCAGCGAACGCTGACCCGAATGCGGGAACGTTGCCATCGCCACCCGCACTGGATGACCGCCACATACGGAGCGAGCTCGGTGCTCGGCCTGCCGCCTTACATGGCCACGACCGTGCTCGCCGGACTGGTCCACATGAGGATGTCACTGTTCCTACTGGTGGGGCTCGCGGGCCGATTCGTGCGATTCAGTGCGTTGGCGGCCGCCCCGGCGTTCTTCGCCGGACTGTTCCGACTGTGACCCCGAAGACGACTTCTCAGCGGGCCCTGGTCTCGGTGGCTTCCAGTTCGACGGCCTTACGCATGGTGGTGCGAGCACGGCGGCGGTCGCCTGCGATGTCGTAGGCGACCGCGAGGCGATACCAGCCTCGCCAATCGTGCGGATCGGCCTCCACCTCGGCACGCCAACGTTCGAACCACTCGTCGGCGGCCTCCCTGTCCACCCGACCGGACGGGCGACGGGGCAGGTCGGAGGTGTCGGGCAGCCCGCCCTCCTCGTCCAACCTGCGTGTAAGACGCTGGATCTGCAGGCCGGAACGCCAGGTCGCCACCAATATCCACACACCCAGCACCGGCAGGATGAGCACGCCCGCACCGAGGCCGACGGCCACCGGATCGTCCGCACGGAGCAACTCCACCGCACGGCCCGCGAGCAGAACCAGGTAGACGGCGACGGCGACGGTGACGACGGCAGCGAGATCGCGAGTCCTCACGGTGTCCGTCACAAGTCCAGCACGTGTTCGAGGCCGACCGTCAGCCCCGGTCGAGTGAGCACCGAACGCACGCCCAGCAGAACACCCGGCATGAACGACGTGCGGTCGACCGAATCGTGCCGGATGGTCAATGTCTCACCCTGGGCACCGAACAGGATCTCTTCGTGAGCCACGAGTCCGGGCAGCCGCACCGAGTGGACACGTACCCCGTCCACGTCGGCGCCACGCGCGCCGTCGAGCTCGGACGTCGTGGCGTCCTCACCCGGGCCCCTGCCCGCCTCGGCACGAGCTTCCGAGATCAGCCGGGCGGTGTGCGCGGCCGTACCCGACGGTGCGTCGACCTTGCGGTTGTGATGCAACTCCACCACTTCCGCCGAGTCGTAGAAACGCGCGGCCTGTTGAGCGAAGCGCATGGCGAGTACCGCCCCGAGCGCGAAGTTCGGGGCGATCAACACGCCCAGGTCCGGTTTCTCGGCCAGCCAGCCGGTGAGGGTCTCGATACGTTCGTCGGTGAACCCGCTCGTGCCGACCACGGCGTGAAGGCCGTGGTCCACAGCGAACCGCAGGTTGTCCATCACCACGTCGGGGCGAGTGAAGTCGACGACCACGTCGGCCGTTGTCAAAGCGGCCCAGTCGTCACCGGAGTCCACCGCCGCGACCACGGTCATCCCGGGATCGGCTTCCACAGCCTTGACGACCTCGGCGCCCATTCGGCCGCGCGCCCCGAGCACGCCAACCTTGATCGCGGCGTTCTCGCCGCCTGCGGATACCCGCGTCATGCCATCACCTCGCGCAGTTCGTCGGGAAGGTCGTCGGTGTGAGCGTACGGCCCGACCACGACGACCGCTGAGCGGCCGTCGGTCCGCCGCAGCAATGTGCGAGCCAACGTCGTCACGTCCTCGGCTGTGACAGCGTCGATGCGCGCCACCGTGTCGCTCACGCTGCGGTAATGACCGTAATAGAGTTCGTTCTCACCGAGCCGGAACATGCGGGACGCGGTGTCCTCCAAGCCCAGGACGAGCCCGCCCCGCAGTTGGCCCTTCGCCCTGGTCACCTCGGCATCGGTCACACCGTGCTCGGCGAGCTCCGTGAGCATCTCGCCCACCACTCCGGCGACCTCGCCGAGCCGATCGGGTTGACAACCCACGTAGACATCGAGATGGCCCGCATCGGCGTAGGCCGTCACCGACGAATACACCTGGTAAGCGAGCCCGCGCCGTTCCCGGACTTCCTGGAACAGGCGGGAACTCATCCCGCCGCCGAGTACGGCGTTGAGCACCGACAGCGGGTACCGACGCTCGTCATGCCTGCCCGGTGTCCGCACCCCCACCATCAGGTGTGCCTGTTCGGTGTCGTGTTTGCACAGCACGGGCCGTACCGAGCGAGCGAACCGGGCTCGCCCGCTCCTCGGTGGTCGCGGCGCGTCCGAACCGGACAACCGATCACGCAACGCCGCCTTCACCATGCGGACCACGTCCCGGTGTTCGACGTTGCCCGCCACCGCCAGCACCATCCGTTGTGGCTGGTAGTACTTGCGATAGAAGCCGCGCAGCGCCGACGGGGTCATCTCCAGGATGGAGTGTTCGGTGCCGAGGATCGACCGGCCGAGCGGATGTCCCGGCATGATCGTTTCCATGAACGTCTCGTGCAACAGGTCCTCGGGATCGTCGTCGCGCATGGCGATCTCTTCGAGCACCACGCGACGTTCGAGGTCCACATCGGCGTCCGAGCACGTCGCTTCGAACACGACGTCGGTGACGAGATCCACCGCCAAAGCCAGATCGTCGTCGAGCACCTGAGCGTAGAAACAGGTGTGCTCCTTGGCGGTGAAAGCGTTCATCTCACCGCCGACCGCGTCGATCTCCTCCGCGATCTGCGTGGCGTCGCGTCGAGCGGTGGCCTTGAACAGCAGATGTTCGAGATAGTGAGCCGCGCCTGCGAGAGGAGGCCGTTCGTCGCGAGAACCGACCCCCACCCACAGCCCCACCGTCGCGGATCGCACACCGGATACCGACTCGGTGATGACGCGCAACCCTCCGGGAAGCACGGTGCGCTTCACGACACCGAAGTTCATACCCGGGTCCAGTGTTCGGGTGGAACCGATCGGTTGCAGGTGTCCGGCAATCTGTCGCGCCATGACTTCGTCGACTCACCTCGCCCGAACGGCCCGTCGCCTCCGCAGTGGGTCGGCGACGGGCCGTTCGAGTCAGTCCGTGCTGGATTGTGTTCCGTGGGTATGCGTTACTCGAGGTCGGCGGGGCCGCTGGCCGACGCGGTGTCCTTGGCGTCAGCCTGCTGCTCCGACTTCTCGCTGCGGCCACCCTTGTCGCCGCCGCGGCTGCGCCCGCCGCGGCGAGTGCGCTGACGCGGCCGGTCGGACCTCGGCCCCTTCTCGCCCTTGCTCGCCTTCGCGGGCTTGTCCTGCTCGGAGGACTCCTCCGGGGACGAGGGCTTGTCCGTGGCAGACTCGGCGGACCCGGCAGCCTCGCCCTCCTCATCCTCGTCAGGGACGAGGACGAGGCTGATCTTGCCGCGGCTGTCGATGTCGGCGATCTCCACCCGCAGTTTGTCGCCGACGTGCACCACGTCCTCGACCTTGGCCACCCGCTTGCCGTTACCCAACTTGGAGATGTGCACCAAGCCGTCCCGGCCGGGCAGCAACGACACGAACGCACCGAAGGCCGCCGTCTTCACCACGGTGCCGAGGTATCGCTCACCGACCTTCGGCAGCTGCGGATTGGCGATGGCGTTGATCTTCTCGATGGCGGCGTCGGCCGACGGACCGTCGGAGGCACCGACGTAGATCGTGCCGTCGTCCTCGATGGAGATGTCGGCCCCGGTCTCCTCGGTGATCGAGTTGATCATCTTGCCCTTCGGGCCGATGACCTCGCCGATCTTGTCGACCGGCACCTTCAGGCTCGTCACGCGCGGCGCGTACGGGCTCATCTCGTCCGGGCCGTCGATGGCCTCGGACATGACGTCCAGGATCGTCAACCGAGCGTCGCGGGCCTGGTTCAGCGCCGAGGCGAGCACGTCGGACGGGATGCCGTCGAGCTTCGTGTCCAGCTGCAGCGCGGTGATGATGTCCCTGGTGCCCGCGACCTTGAAGTCCATGTCACCGAAGGCGTCCTCCGCACCGAGGATGTCGGTGAGTGCCACGTAACGGACCTCGATCTCGCCGGCCTCGTTCTCGACCTCGTCGGACACCAGGCCCATGGCGATACCCGCCACCGGCGCCTTCAGCGGCACCCCGGCGTTGAGCAGGCTCATCGTGGACGCGCACACCGAGCCCATCGAGGTGGACCCGTTCGAACCCAGAGCCTCGGAGACCTGCCGAATGGCGTACGGGAACTCGTCGCGCTTCGGCACCACGGGCACGAGCGCACGCTCGGCGAGCATGCCGTGACCGATCTCGCGGCGCTTCGGTGTACCCACTCGACCCGTCTCGCCGGTGGAGTACGGCGGGAAGTTGTAGTGGTGCAGGAAACGCTTCGTCGTCTCCGGCGACAGGGTGTCGAGCTGCTGCTCCATCCGGAGCATGTTGAGCGTGGTGACCCCCAGGATCTGGGTCTCACCGCGTTCGAACAGTGCCGAGCCATGTGCCCTGGGCACCACCGACACCTCGGCGGCCAGCTGCCGGATGTCCGTCACGCCCCGGCCGTCGATACGCACCTTGTCGCGCAGGATGCGCTGGCGGATCAGCTTCTTGGTCAGGGCACGGAACGCGGCACCGATCTCCTTCTCACGGCCCTCGAACGCCTCGCCCTCACCGACGCCGACACGCTCGAGCACGGTGTTCTTGATCTCGTCGAGGGCGTCCTCGCGCTCCTGCTTGCCCGCGATCGTGAGCGCCTTGGTGAGGTCGTCGGTGGCGATGGCCGCGACCGCGTCGTAGGCATCCTGCTCGTAGGCCGGGAACAGCGGGAACTCACCCACCGGCTTGGCCGCCACGTCGGCGAGCCGCTGCTGCGCCTCGCACAGCACGCGGATGAACGGCTTGGCGGCGTCCAGGCCCTCGGCCACGGTCTTCTCGGTGGGAGCGGTGGCACCGTTCGCGACGAGGTCGAGGGTGTTCTCGGTGCCCTCCGCCTCGACCATCATGATCGCGACGTCCTCGGGACGGTCGCCCACGATGCGGCCCGCCACGACCATGTTGAACGTGGCGCGCTCCAGCTGCGACCAGGTCGGGAAGGCGACCCACTCGCCGTCGATCAACGCGAGCCGCACCCCACCGATGGGACCGGAGAACGGCAGACCACCGATCTGGGTGGACGCCGACGCCGCGTTGATGGCGAGCACGTCGTAAGGGTCGTCCGGGTGCAGGCTCTGCACGGTGACGACGATCTGAATCTCGTTGCGCAATCCGTCGGCGAACGACGGCCGCAGCGGGCGGTCGATGAGCCGGCAGGTCAGGATCGCGTCGGTGGACGGGCGACCTTCGCGACGGAAGAACGCACCGGGGATACGACCGGCCGCGTACATCCGCTCCTCGACGTCGACCGTCAGCGGGAAGAAGTCGAACTGCTCCTTGGGCTGCTTGGACGCGGTGGTGGCGGACAACAGCATCGTCTCGTCGTCCAGGTACGCGACGACGGACCCGGCCGCTTGCCGGGCGAGTCTGCCCGTCTCGAACCGGACCGTGCGCTGGCCGAACCGCCCGTTGTCGATAACGGCTTCTGTCTCGTGCACGGCCTGTGTGGCATTGCCGCTGACGTCAGTCATGACTGTGTGTTACTCCTCGTACATCCGGACGAACGCCGCCCCGCTCCTCGGGGCTACGCGAGGTACGAGGCCGGTCATCGATCGAAGCCGGCGGGGATGTGCCCCGGCGGCCACTACCGAGGACCGGCTACGGCGTCCTCGCGTATCGGTGCGCTCACCCATGGTCTTGCTTTCTTGTACCGAGGGGGCGCGACCCAGGCGGGTCACGCCCCCTCGGAGCCTGTCATCGGCGGAGGCCGAGTCGCTGAATCAGCGAACGGTACCGCGCGATATCCACTCGCATGAGGTAGTTGAGCAGTCGGCGACGACGGCCGACCAACAGCAACAGACCACGACGCGAATGGTGGTCCTGCTTGTGCACCTTGAGGTGCTCGGTGAGACCGGTGATCCGCTTCGTCAGCAGGGCCACCTGCGCCTCGGGCGATCCCGTGTCGGTCTCGTGCAGACCGTACTCGGACAGAATCGCCTTCTTCTCCTCGGTGGTCAGAGCCACGCGTTCACTCCTCGAACTTGTCCCGTGTCGTCATTGCTCGCAAGTACCGGCCGCCACGGACCACAGCCGGACTCATCTATCGAGCGTATCAGCAGCATCTCGCCACCGCGCTCGTACACGGTCATCCCGGCGCGTCGAGAGGGAACCGCTCGACCACGCTGTACCGGGGGCCGGCCCGGCGGCCGTCCTCGACCCGATCACTGCGGAACAACACCACCTCGGCGGCGGTCCACTCCGGGCTCTCGAACTCGGCGAGCCGGCGCCGCCACCGCTCGATCGCGTCGATCGCACCGGACGCCCTGCCCCGTGCCAACGTCAGATGGGGGTGAAACGGTCGCGTCTGCCCTTCCGGCCGGATCTCCTCGGCCACCTCGGTCAACCCGTGTTCCCGGACCCCGATCCACAGTACCCCGGAAAACGACCCCGCCCCCACCAAACGCACCGTGGGTGCGCTCAGCCCGGCCAGGCGAGGCCGCAGCCACGACACCCTGCCATCGGGGTCGTCCTTACCGTAGAAACCGAGCGTGATGTGCCACTGCGGAGTCTCGACCCAGCGCAGCGGACCTCGCTCGAGCAAGTGACGATCCAACTCCTCCCGCAGCGCCGAGACCACCTTCGGGGACGGCGTCACCGCGGCGAACAGCCGAGCCGGATCCGACATCTACTGCGTCTTCCCCGCCCTCCGTAGAAGATCGGCGATCGCGGGGAAGTCGGCGTCCAACCGTTCCGCGGCGTCGAGCAGGATCTCCTCTTCGGCGATCTCCCGTAGTGCCGCCAGTACGGCGGTCTCGTCGGGGCCGACGCCGACGGGGAAGTTATCCCTGTTCACCGTGGGACGGGAAGCCTTGACGTCCTCCAACGCCGCGCGGATGGCCTCCTTGCTGCCCGCCGCGACCTCCGGCGTCAGAACCTTGCGTTCGAGCATGATGAGCCGAGCCAGGACGACCGGGTTACCGATCTTCGCCCGCCGCCCACTCATCACCTGACTCAACATGGGCGCGCTGATACCCAGGACCTCGGCGAGATACGCCTGCGAGACGTCGAAAGCGACCACAAGCCTCCGCACGCGATCACCGAGCGGTTCGCCGTACCACTCGCGCTGCAACGCGATGTTCCGCTGGACGATCTTGTGGTCATCCACGGCTGAGCTTGCTCCCCTCCACGACCCCGACCGGCACATCACCGGCCTGTGCCAGCATCTTGTCAGGTCCGGTCGCCCAATGGGGCGAAACCGGCAAGGCGTTCGCATTCGCATCCGGCTCGGACGCGCTCATACGCGATGCGCTGTCACCGACGCAGAATCTCCCGCGTACGCGCCACGTCGTCGGCGATCTGCTCGACGAGCTTCTCGGGAGTGTCGAACGTGATCTGGCCTCGCAGCCGAGTGACGAAATCGAGGGCCACCTGTTGCCCGTAGAGGTCGGCGTCGAAGTCGAGCACGAACGCCTCCACGGTCCGCTCGCGGCCGGAGAAGGTCGGATTGGTACCGACGGACACAGCCGACGGCAACGGTTCCTGCTCATGCCCCTGACGGACGAACCAGCACGTGTACACGCCGTCGGCGGGAACGGCCGAATGCGGCGGCAGGGACAGGTTCGCGGTGGGGAAGCCGAGGTCGCGACCACGTCCCTCACCGCGCACGACGATGCCCTCCAGGCGGTGTGGTCTGCCGAGTGCCTCGGCCGCGGCGACCACGTCACCGGCGTCGATACACGACCGTACGTAGGTGGACGAGTAGGCGATCTCGGAGTTTCCACCGTCCTCAGGTACGGGACGCCCCTCCAACGTCGCCTCGTGCGCGGTGAACCCGAACCGCTTGCCGAGCGCTCGCAGGGTCTCCACAGTGCCCTCGGCCTTGTGGCCGAACCGGAAGTCCTCCCCGACGATGACGGTGGCGGCGTGCAGCCGGTCGACGAGGATCTCGCGGACAAACTCCTCGGGAGAAAGCCGCGAGAGTTCCGGGGTGAACGGCAGCACGGCGAAAACGTCGATACCGAGCTGCTCCACCAGCTCGGCCTTGCGGGTGAGCGTCGTGAGCTGAGCGGGGCGACTTCCCGGGCGCACCACCTCCGTCGGATGCGGGTCGAAGGTGAGCATCACGCTGGGCAGGCCCCGCTGCCGAGCCGTTCTCACCGTCTGGCCGATCAGCGCCTGATGCCCTTTATGCACGCCGTCGAACACGCCGATCGTGACCACGCACCGGCCCCAGTCGCCGGGAAGGTCCGCCACACCACGCCATCGCTGCACGTGGTGCAGGGTATCCCGCCCGACACCGGTCTTTCTCCGGAGGGCATGGCCGCGGAGTTCTCAGGCGGGGTCGAGGACGACCACGGGCTTGGCCACCCGGCCGGTGTCCTGCGCCAGAGCGAGCACGCGACCTTCGGGGCCGAACACGCCGTAGGTGCCGTCGATTCCGGCCGCGGGAATGCGCTGCCCGTGTCGGATCGCGTTCGCGACAGGGGCGTCGACGTCGGCACGGGGGAACGCGGCCGCCACGGCCTCGGCCAGTCTCAACGACAGCCCCGGAGCACGTTCGACGTCGTCGAGGGAGCGGGCCCGCGCCAGGGTGAAGGGGCCCACCGACGTGCGTCGCAACGCCGCGAGATGGCCACCGACCCCGAGCGCCGCGCCCAGGTCGCGCGCCAATGCCCGCACGTACGTGCCCGACGAACAGTCCACCATCACGTCGAGCTCCACCCGTTCACCCTCCCGTCGGGTGGCGAGCAAGTCGAACCGATGCACTGTGACGGGCCGGGCGAGCAGATCGACCTCCTCCCCCGCTCGCACACGGGCGTAGGCGCGTTTGCCGTCCACCTTCACCGCACTCACCGCGCTGGGCTTTTGCAGGATGTCGCCCGTCAGGGCCGTGATCTCCGCGGCGATGTCGGAGTCCTCCACGCGGGAGGCATCGGTACGCGACGTGGTCTCCCCCTCGGCATCGTCGGTGGTGGTGGAGGAGCCGAGGACGATCGTGGCGAGGTAGGTCTTGCGATCCAGCGCCAGGTGCCCGAGCAGTTTCGTGGCGCGCTCCACGCCCAACACGAGCACCCCGGTGGCCATCGGGTCGAGGGTTCCCGCGTGTCCGATCTTGCGGGTGCGCAGGAAGCGGCGGGCCTTGGCGACCACGTCGTGCGAGGTCATCCCGCCGGGCTTGTCGACGATCAACAGTCCGGGGGGTGGGGCTTGGGCAGACACGCTCGCACTGTAACCGCCGCCCGGTGGCACCCGGTCACCGACGGCGGTCGGGGCCGTTCACGCCGACGTCGATACGCGTCCCGAAGCGACGGCAGCGGAGTCGGCGGAGTCAGCGGAGTCCCAGCTGTGCCTGCGCAGCTGCACGGGCACCGACTCGCCCCTTTCCTCGGCTGCGAACACGGCCGCACGGGTCCGCAACCACCACACGCTGATCCGCCACGCCCCGAAAACGAGTACGACCACCATCGTCGACAGCGCGAGCCGGTAGTTACCGCCCGTGGCCTCCAGCAGAACGCCGATCAGCAGGGACACCACCGTGGTGGCCACGAACCCGCCGACGTTGACGATCCCGGTGGCGGTACCGACCCGCGGCAACGGGTTGTAATCCCGCGCCAACGCGAACCCGATCGTGGAGAACGGTCCTCCCAGCGACAGGACGGCGAACGCGGGGATCAGCACGGCCACGGGCAGTCGTCCCGGCCAGCTCAACAACACCACCCACGTGACGCCGGTGGCCGCGAGGTAGGTCAGGACAAGCGGTATCCGCAGCTCGGGCCTACGCCCGACGAACCCTCCGAGTATCGGGCCACTGACCATCGCGCCGATCACGAACACCATCAGCAGGGAGCTGGCCGTCGTGGCCGAGTAACCCTGACCGTCCACGAGGAAAGGCACACCCCACAGCAGCACCATGACGTTCTGGGCAAACGGCGCGGAGAAGTGGGTCCAGAAACCGAGTCGGGTCCCCGGCACCCGCAATGCGACACGCAGCTGTGCGAACACCTCGGAGACCGACGCCGTGGGCGCCGCAGCGGTTCGAGCGGTGGGCGTGTCACGGACCTGCAGTGTCACCACGACGGTGAAAGCGAGAGTCACCAACCCGGCGACCAGGAAGGTGGGTGTCCAGCCAGGCCCCGCGAGCAACAACGTCAGCGGCAGGGTGGCGGCGAGGTTACCCACGAACCCGAGCGCGCCGGTCAACGCTGTGACCAGCATGTACTGCCGGCCGGGGAAATGGTTGGCCGCGAGTCGCAGCACGGAGACGAACGTGAGCGCGTCCCCGAGTCCGAGCACACCGCGCGCGACGAGCGCGACGGCGTAGGTGTGGGCCACCGCGAGCAGCACCTGCCCGAGCCCGAGGAAGAACAAGGCACCGAGGAGCACCCGACGCGGCCCGAAACGGTCGACCAACAACCCGGTGGGCACCTGCATGGCCGCGTACACACCGATCTGGAGGACGGTGAACGCGGACAGCGCAGCGGAACCGACTCCGAATCGTTCAGCGGCGTCGAGGCCCGCGACCCCGAGCGACGTGCGGTGGAAAACCGCGAGAACGTAGACGAAAGCCGCGGTCAACCAGATCAACCACGCCCTCGAAGACGTGGAAGGCGAGGTCGTGGTAGGCCGGGACGACAAAAAATCTCCTCCCCAGTGCTGACGGCGGTAGTGTGAGCGGCGTCGAAGGACACGGAAGACGGCCGAGGGCACCACGCCGATGGGGCCCTGTTAGTTGTATCGCCTAAGCATCTTCGATACTTACCCGTGATCTTCGTGTGATTGCCCACACTCGCGCTCACGTCCGAACAGCACCCATCACGGCCCAGCCTCCCGACCGCCATCGGGCCAGCACGAACCCCATACGCAACACCATGAACAACGACAGGCCGGTCCAGATACCGGCGAGCCCCCAGCCGGACGCCAACGACAACCAGGTCAACGGCAGGTAGCCGAGCACGGCACTGCCGAGCGTGGCGTTACGGAGGAACCTGGCATCGCCCGCGCCGAGGAGCACGCCGTCCAGTGCGAACACCACTCCCGCGACCGGTTGCAACGCGACGAAGAACCACCACGCGTGAGGAATGGCGGCGAGCACACCCGCGTCGGTGGTGAACAGCGTCGGCAGCACCGGGTAGGCAGCGGCGAACACCACTCCCAGCACACAGCCGAAGACGAGCCCGTAGGAGGTGATCTGCGAGGCGATGCCGCGAGCACGTCGGGAGTCGCGCGCACCGAGTGCCGCGCCGATCAACGACTGCGCGGCGATGGCCACCGAATCCAGCACCAGTGACAGGAACGTCCACAGCTGCCACACCACCTGGTGGGCGCCGACGGCCTCGGTGGACGTGCGGGCCGCCACGGTCGTCGCCGACAGGAAGCAGGCCTGGAACGCCAGGCTGCGGAGAACGAGGTCGCGGCCGAGCCGCAGCTGCGCCCACATCACCGAGGGCCGTGGGCGCCGGAAGACGCCCTCGCGGACCAGTGCCCGGAGGAACAGACTCGCCGACACCGTCTGGGCCACCACGTTGGCGACGGCCGAGCCCTCCAGCCCCCAGCCCACCGGATACACGAGTACGGGACACAGCACGGCCGACAGCGCGTTACCCGCGAGGACGTACCGCAACGGGCGCGCGGCGTCCTGAACACCGCGCATCCAGCCGTTACCGGCCATCGTGACGAGGATCATCGGCGTGCCGCACAGGGCGATGCGCAGCCACGACACCGTCTGCTCCGCCACGTCCGGGTCACCCGACATCAGTCTGGCGACCGGTTCGGCCACGAGCTGTCCCACGGCCAGCACCACGAGCCCGACGGCGAGCGCCAGCCACGTGGCCTGCACGCCCTCCCCCACGGCATCGGCGCGCCGGCCCGCACCGTGCAGACGCGCCGTACGCGACGTGGTCCCGTAGGACAGGAAGGTCAGCTGCGTGGACACCAGCGACAACAGAGTGCCGCCGAGAGCGAGTCCCGCCAGCGGCAGCGCACCCAGATGGCCGACTACGGCCGTGTCCACCAGGACATAGAGAGGTTCGGCTGCCAGCACACCCAGCGCGGGAACGGCGAGCCGCCACACCTCACGGGCGGGCACACGTTGCGGCATCAGGTCGGTCACGTCGGGCCAGCGTAATCAATAGAGCGTCGGCTAAGGCCGTGCTTCGGCTCGGCTAAGCTGATTCGACAATGCCCGAGTACGCGATTCTCATCCTTCCCTCCGCCAACCGCGTCTACACCGACACCGCGCCCGAGCTGGTCAGAGCAGAGCTGTCGGCGTTCGCGTCCACGTTGGTGTCGGCCTCCCTGACCGGAACGGACGTCCGGGAGATCGGCGGCGTCGACTACGTCACCCTGACCACCGACCGGCCGTTGAACGACAGCGACATCGAGACGTTGTCGAACGTGTCGTCGGCGTACGCGCTGTTCGAGGTGACCGGCGAGCTGCTGCGCCCCCTGCCGATGACGCCCGTGGCGCGATTCGACTCCGACCTGCTCACCATTCAGAAGTACCCGGGCAAGACCAACGAACAGTTCACCCAACTCCTTGTGAACCTGACGGTGCTCGCGTCCCGATGGGCGTCCGACCCGTTCGGCCGGGCCCTGCACGTGCTCGATCCGCTGTGCGGTCGGGGCACCGTGTTGAACCAGGCGATGATGTACGGCTTCCATGCCACGGGCATCGAGGTCGCGGCCAAGGATTTCGACGCCTACGAGCGGTTCATCAAGACGTGGCTGCGAAGCAAGCGCCTCAAGCACACGGCACAGTCCGGGGTGTTACGACGCAACAAGGTGCGGCTGGGGCAACGGCTCGACATCGAGTACGGCGCCACCAAGGAGGAGTACAAGGCGGGTGACACCCGCCGACTCACCTACTACAACACCGACACGTTGCGCACCGACGAGCTCCTCCGCCCCGAGTCGGTGGACCTGATCGCGACGGACGCGCCGTACGGCGTGCAACACGGCAGCCGCGCACAGGACGACTCCCTGGCTCGCAGCCCCTACGAACTGCTCGCCGCTGCCATCCCGGTGTGGACTCGCGTGCTGCGTCCGGGTGGCGCGATGGGCATCTCCTACAACACCTACGTACTGGCGCGCGAGAAACTCGTCGATCTCCTCGACCGCGCGGGACTCACCGTGGTCACCGGCCCCGGCTACGACGACCTCAAACACCGGGTCGACCACGCCATCGTGCGCGACGTGGTCATCGCCCGGAAATGACCGTCACTCGGCGCGAAGGACCTGTGCCGGGCGTGACCGCCCTCGACGTTCGGCCTGCGAAGGGCGGGGTACGGATTCCGGCCCGGCGGGTAGACGACATCGGTGTATCCGATCGCCACGGTCACCGTCCTGATCGGCGCGCCCGGTGCGGGCAAGTCCACCGTGGCCCGTTCCCTGGCGGCCGATGGGATCGCCGTGTTGTCGTTGGACGAAGCACGCGCCATCCGCGGTGAGCACGAAGGCGACCAGAGGGCCACTCCCGCCGCCTTCGCCTACGTCGCACAGCATCTTCACGAGAATCTGGCCGCCGCTCGACCGGTAGCGATCGACGGCACGGGCGCCCGTCGCCGCGATCGCGTCCGCTGGCTACGTCTCGCCGGAGAACACGGCGCTCCCGCCACGGCCTTGGTCGTGTGGGCCCCACTGGACGTCTGTCTGGAACGCAACGCCGCCCGGCCCGAACATCGGCACGTGCCGGAACACGTCGTCACGCGCATGTGGAACACCATCGACGGACTCGGCGATGACGAGCTGGTGGACGAGGGATTCAGCCGGGTCGACCGCGTCACGACCGCCCTGGCACAGGACCTCGGTGATGATGCGGAGTAGCCGAGGCCCCGCGTCATCGACCGCTCACCCGGCGAGGGACCTGAAGGCCGCGCTCGCCAGGACGAACGAGAACGCAGAACCGCGGAACCGCAGGACCTCAGCGCTGCTCGTCCGTGTCCTCGTCCTCGTCCGTCTCCTTCACCCGATACGGATCAGCCTCACCCGCGGGTTTGGCTCCCGTGGCCCGTCGTGCTACCTCCGCATCGGCTTCCCTGGCCTTCGCCAACAGCTCGTCGATGTGCCGGGCATCCTGCGGCAACTGATCCGGCACGAACGTCAACGTCGGCGTGTAACGCACACCGGTGCCCTGCCCGACCTTCGTCCGAAGCACACCACGCGCCGATTCCAAAGCGGCGGCGGCGCCCGCGAAGTCCGGTGCGTCGTCGAGACTGTCCCCCAGCACCGTGTAATACACCGTCGCGTCGCGCAGATCACCCGTCACCCTGGCGTCGGTCACGGTCACGTTGCCCAATCGAGGGTCCTTGATCTCGTGCTCCAACGCGGAAGCGACGATCTGGGCGATCCGCTTGGCCAGCCTTCGTGCGCGAGCCCGATCAGCCACGACGCACCCCCTTTTCTCCGCCTACCATGCTCTAATCATCCGGGCCGAACAGCCGCCGGTGCGCGGACAACAGCTCGATCTCCGGGCGCTCCGCGACGAGACGCTCACACGCGTCCAGTATGTCCCGAACATGAGCGCCGTCAGCGGCCACCGTCGCCACGCCGAGCAGCGACCGCCGATACAGATCCTGGTGGCCCACCTCGGCCACGGCCACCTCGTACCGCTTGCGTAGCTCGGCGAGGATCGGGCGCACCGCGGAGCGCTTCTGCTTCAGCGACCGTACGTCGCCGAGCAGCACATCCAATTCCAACGTGCCGACGAACATCGGTGTCGTCCCTGCTGATGACGGTGGCCGGGCGAGTTTCCCCACCCGGCCACCGACTCATCACTCGCGCGGCTTCTCGCGGAGCTCGTACGTCTCGATCACGTCACCGACCTTGATGTCGGAGAACTTGCCGAGCGTGAGACCGCATTCGAAGCCCTCGCGGACCTCCACGACGTCGTCCTTGAACCGCCGCAGCGAGCTGACCGGCAGGTTCTCGGAGACCACCACACCGTCGCGCAACAGGCGTGCCTTGGAGTTGCGTCGAATCTCGCCCGAGGTGACCAGGCAACCCGCGATGGTGCCGACCTTCGAGGACTTGAACACCTCGCGGACCTCGGCACTACCGAGGTCGACCTCCTCGTACACCGGCTTGAGCATGCCCTTCAGGGCGCGCTCGATCTCCTCGATCGCTTGGTAGATCACCGTGTAGTAGCGGACGTCGACACCCTCGCGCGTGGCACGCTCGGTCGCCTTGCCCTGCGCACGCACGTTGTACCCGATCACGATGGCATCGGACGCCGTGGCGAGGTCGATGTCGCTCTCGGTGACACCACCCACGCCGCGGTGGACGATGTTGAGCTCCACCTCGTCGCCGACGTCGATCTGCATCAGGGACGCCTCGAGCGCCTCGACGGTACCCGAGTTGTCGCCCTTGATGATCAGGTTGAGGGTGTTGGTCTCCTTCAGCGCGGAGTCCAGGTCCTCCAGGCTGACGCGCTTGCGCCTGGCGGCGTTCTCGGCGTTGCGGATACGGGCCTGACGGCGCTCGGCGATCTGCCGGGCCACCCGGTCCTCCTCGACGACGAGGAACGTGTCACCGGCCCTCGGTACCGAGGTGAAGCCGATGACCTGGACCGGCCGCGACGGGGTCGCCTCGGTGACGTCCCGGTTGTACTCGTCCACCATGCGCCGCACTCGACCGTAGGCGTCACCGGCGACGACCGAGTCGCCCATCCGCAGGGTTCCGCGCTGCACCAGCACCGTCGCCACCGGACCACGACCCCGGTCGAGGTGCGCCTCGATGGCCACACCCTGGGCCTCCATGTCCGGGTTCGCCCGCAGGTCCAGCGCCGCGTCGGCGGTCAACACGATCGCTTCGAGCAGCCCGTCGATGTTCGTGCCCTGCTTGGCCGAGATGTCGACGAACATCGTGTCGCCGCCGTACTCCTCGGCCACCAGGTTGTACTCGGTGAGCTGCTGGCGGACCTTCGCCGGGTTCGCACCCTCGACGTCGATCTTGTTGACCGCGACCACGATGGGCGCCTTGGCGGCCTGCGCGTGGTTGATCGCCTCCACCGTCTGCGGCATCACACCGTCGTCGGCCGCGACCACGATCACAGCGATGTCGGTGGCCTGCGCACCACGGGCACGCATGGCGGTGAACGCCTCGTGACCCGGGGTGTCGATGAAGGTGATGACGCGCTGTTCGCCGTCGACCTCCGTCTCGACCTGGTAGGCACCGATGTGCTGGGTGATGCCACCGGCCTCGGCCTCGCCGACCTTCGTCTGCCGGATGGTGTCCAGCAGGCGGGTCTTACCGTGGTCGACGTGACCCATGACGGTCACCACCGGCGGCCTGGCCTGCAGGTCCTCCTCGCTGCCGACGTCCTCACCGTAGGTGATGTCGAACGCCTCGAGCAGTTCGCGGTCCTCCTCCTCGGGGCTGACCACCTGGACCTTGTAGTTCATCTCCGAGCCGAGCAGTTCCAGCACGTCCTCGGAGACGGACTGCGTGGCGGTGACCATCTCACCGAGGTGGAACAGCACCTGCACCAGCGAGCCCGGGTTCGCGTTGATCTTCTCCGCGAAGTCGGTCAACGACGCCCCGCGCGGCAGCCGGATGGTCTCGCCGTTGCCCTTGGGCAGACGCACGCCGCCGACCGACGGCGCCTGCATGTTCTCCATGTACTCCTGGCGCTTCTGCCGCTTCGACTTGCGGCCCTTGCGCGAAGGACCACCCGGACGTCCGAAGGCACCAGCGGTTCCACCACGACCACCGGGTCCACCGCGACCGCCGCGGAAACCGCCGCCACCGGGACCACCGCGGAAACCGCCGCCACCGGGACCACCGCCCGGTCCGCCACGGAAGCCCCCACCGGTACGGGGAGCGCCACCGCGACCACCAGGACCGCCACCGCGGCCACCGGGTCCACCACCGCGACCACCGGGACCACCGGCCGGGCGCGGCGGACGCGACGGCATCATGCCGGGGTTCGGACGCGGCGGCATGTTGCCGGGGTGCGGCCGGCTGCCACCGGGAGCGCCGCCCCTGGAGCCGCCCGGACGCTCGCCGCCAGGACGGGGACCACGGTCACCCTGCTGTCCACCACCGGGACGCGGGGGCGCGGGACGCGGAGCCGGAGCCCCGGAGCCCACACCGAACGGGTTGTTGCCGACACGCGGCGGGCGCGGGCCGGGCTTCGGACCGGGCTTCGGACCCTGCGGCTTCGGCGGAACGACGGAACCCTGCTGGTCCTTCGGGGTCGCCTTCGCCGCCGGAGCCTGCTCACCCGGCTTGGGAGTCGGCCCAGGCCTCGGCCCGGGCTTCGGAGCCGGACGCGGTCCCGGCTTCGGAACCGGGGGCTGCTCGGACTTCGCAGGAGCCTGCTGCGCCTGAGGCTGCGGCGGCGCCGGCTTCGGCGCGGGCGCAGCGGCCTCACCACGCCTCGGCGGTGTCGGCTTCGCACCCGAGGGTTTGTCCTTGCCGGACGCCTTCTCGGCCTCCTGGCCGTCCTTACTCGCAAACGCGTTACGCAACCGTCGGGCGACGGGCGCCTCGACGGTGGATGACGCGGATTTCACAAACTCGCCCTGCTCCTTCAGCTTGGCGAGTACTTCCTTGCTCGTGACACCGAGCTCTTTCGCGAGCTCATGTACGCGGGCTTTGCCTGCCACTGCTCTCCTCAACTGATGAGGTCTGGCGGCGCAACCCGCAGAC
>NZ_DAHVQP010000109.1:0-34801 GCF_027317685.1 Saccharomonospora sp. | reverse complement strand
CGCGACCTTCAGGACGAGGTACTGCTTCTCCTCGCCTTTGATCACGCGTGTTTCGATCGCTTCGATGAGTGCGGCACCGTGGTGCGGGTAGACGACGGTCTCTCCGACCTTGAAAACCATGTGTCCTCTGCCCCTTTCGCTATGTCCATCTTAGCACGCGGTTTCGGTCCCGAACCAGTGACCCGAGCTCGTCTTCGCAGGTCAATGGGCTGATCGAAGGTGTAGAGGGGGTTGACAAGTGTGCGATTCGCGTACTCACGCAGGTGACGACGGGGGCATTCCCGCCCATTTCGGTAATCCATTGTGGACACCATTCGGGTAGTTGATCTCGTCGGCGGGTGAAAGCTGCGCCACACGGGCGGGGCACCGGGTGACGTCACGAGTCGCTACCCGGGATAGTCTCACCGTCAGGGCAGCCCTGAGTAGGAGGGACTCCAGAGTGAAACGTCGCATGGTGGGCTCGGCCGTGGCGGCCGTCGGCTCCGCGTTGCTCGTCGCGGGCTGCGCGGCGGGCCAGATCACGCAGACGGACACGCAGGTGGCGGCTATCAACGGCGCCTCGACGGAAGTCGGGGAAATCGCGATCCAGAATGCCGAGCTCGCCTACCCCGAGGGCAACGCTTCCGGTGATTCCGGTGGCGCCGGTGGTGCCGGTGTCTACCCCCAGAACAGCGACGCCGAAGCCGTCATCTGGCTGATCAACGAGGGCGGCCAGGACGACGAGCTCGTCTCCGCGGAGACCGATGCCGCGCAGAACGTCACCATCGGAGGCTCCCGCGTCGTGCCGGCTCAGCGCATGCTTGTGCTGAGTCCTGAGAAGGAGGGCACGGGGAACCCCAACCACGGGCAGCTCACCCTCGAAGGGCTGACCGAGCAGCTCATCCCCGGGCAGATGATCGAGATCACACTGACGTTCCGGGAGGCGGGCTCGGTGACCTTCGACATGCCCGTGGCGGTGCCCGAGGAGCCGAGGACCAACCCGGCGAGTCCTGCCGAGGGAGCCGGCGGCGGTAACTGAGCCCTCCGGCCGATTGTCGGTGGGTGGCGTTAGCGTCGGAACGTGGTCAAGAAGGGCTCCAGCTACCGCTGCTCGGAATGCGGCTACGAGGTCGCCAAGTGGCTCGGCCGCTGTCCGGAATGCCAGGCGTGGGGGACGTTCGAGGAGCGTGGTGACGCCCGCGCCCCCATCGCCAGGGTCGCGGCCGGTGCTCCCAGCTCGCCGGCTCGGCCCATCGCCGACGTCGACATCGAGACCTCCCGAGCTCGCGCGACCGGAGTCTCGGAGCTCGATCGGGTGCTCGGCGGTGGGCTCGTTCCGGGAGTCGTCGTCTTACTCGCGGGAGAACCCGGAGTCGGCAAATCGACGTTGCTGCTGGAGGTCGCCTACCAGTGGGCGGCGAACAGCGGTGCAAGTGCGCTGTATGTGACCGGTGAGGAATCGGCCGGGCAGGTTCGACTGCGCGCCGAGCGCACCGGCAACGTCCACGACCGGATGTTCCTCGCCTCCGAAAGTGACCTGTCGGCGGTACTGGGCCACGTCGACAACGTCGAACCGGGATTGCTGATCGTCGACTCGGTTCAGACCATGTCCTCGCCGCAGGCCGAAGGTGCGCCCGGGGGCGTGACCCAGGTGAGGGCGGTGGCCGCGGGACTCGTCGCGCTGGCGAAGGAGCGCGGGCTTCCCATCGTGCTCGTCGGGCACGTCACCAAGGAAGGGTCCGTCGCCGGGCCGAGGGTGCTGGAGCACCTCGTGGACGTCGTTCTGCATTTCGAGGGCGACAAGCATTCCACGCTGCGGATGGTGCGCGGCGTGAAGAACCGATTCGGCGCGGCCGACGAGATCGGGTGCTTCGAACTACGCGACGACGGCATCGTCGGCGTACCCGACCCTTCCGGGCTGTTCCTCAACCGACATGCCGAGGCCGTGCCCGGAACGGCCATCACGGTCACCGTGGAGGGCAAACGGCCACTGCTCGGCGAAGTCCAGGCCTTGGTGACCGAATCCAGTCTCGCCCAGCCCAGGCGAGCGGTGAGCGGGCTGGACTCCGCACGCGTCAGCATGGTGCTGGCGGTGTTGGAGAAACGTACCGGCAGTCCGCTCGGGGGCAAGGACGTCTACACGGCGACCGTGGGCGGCATGAAGGTCACCGAACCCGCAGTGGACCTCGCCGTCGCCTTGGCGGTGTGGTCGGGGATGCGGGACAGGGCCCTGTCACCGAGGCTCGTCGCGATCGGCGAAGTCGGGCTGGCCGGCGAGGTACGCAGGGTCACCGGTGTGGGCAGACGGTTGGCCGAGGCGGAGCGGATGGGGTTCACCCACGCCCTCGTGCCGCCGGATCCGGGGCCCCTGCCCGAGGGCATCAAAACGCTGGAGGTCTCCGACCTCGCCAGCGCGTTGCACGCGGTCGAATACGTCCCGATCTGAAAACCCGGACACAGATCGAGGCCGGTGCCGACGAAAAAGGGCTCGTCGACACCGGCCTCGGTACGGCTACTACAGCTCGGACAACAGACGGGCGCAGCGGATCAGGCCGATGTGGGAGTACGCCTGAGGGTGGTTGCCCAGGGAACGCTCGGCCACCGGGTCGTACTGCTCCGGCAACAGCCCGGTCGGCCCGGCCGCGTCCACGAGCTGGTCGAACAGCTCCTGGGCCTCGGTGCGCCTCCCGGTGAGCAGGTACGCCTCGATCATCCACGCCGCGCACAGGTGGAAGCCGCCCTCGTTGCCCGGAAGGCCGTCGTCCCGCCGGTACCGGTACACCGTGGAACCACTACGCAGCTCCGCCTCGATGGCGGTCACCGTCGACTGGAACCGCTCGTCCTGCGGGTCCAGCAGTCCCGACAGGCCCACGAACAGCGAAGCGGCGTCGAGGTCGGTGCCGTCGTAGGCGGTGGTGAACGCCTGCACGTCCTCGTTCCAGCCGTTCTCCAGCACGTCGGCGGCGATCTGGTCGCGCAGTTCCGCCCAGCCGTTCGGGATCGGGCGGCCGTAGACCTCGGCGAGCTTGATGGCCCTGTCGATGGTCACCCAGCACATCACCCGCGAGTACACGCGGTGGCGCGGCACGTGCCGTTCTTCCCAGATGCCGTGGTCGGGTTCGGACCAACGCCGGGTGACGGCCTCGGCCATGGCCCGCACCAGCTGCCAGTCCTCGTCCCGAAGCTCACCCCTGGCTTCGGCGAGCGACACCACGAGTTCGACGACGGGGCCGAACACGTCGAGCTGCACCTGGTGGTTGGCGAGGTTGCCGACCCGCACGGGCCGCGAACCCTTGTAGCCCGGCAGCGAGTCGATCACGGCTTCCGCGCCGATCTGCGTGCCGGCGAGCGTGTACAGCGGGTGCAGCCGCTCGGGGCCCGCGAGCGTGGACAGCACGCCGTGCAACCAGCGCAGGAAGCCTTCGGCCTCCTCCAACGAACCCAACGCCACCAGCTCGCGCACGGTCATGGCGCCGTCGCGGACCCAGCAATAGCGGTAGTCCCAGTTGCGCACCCCGCCGATCTCCTCGGGCAGGGACGTGGTGGCCGCCGCCAACACACCACCGGTGTCGGCGTCGGTCAGGCCACGAAGCGTCAACGCGGACCTGGCGACGAGGTCGGGCTCGATCTGCGGGAGCTTCAGCGTGGTCGCCCAGTCGCTCCAGTACCGGCCCGCCCTCGCCCTACGGTCGATCTCGGGCAGCTCGTGCGGGCTCAGGTCGGTGGTGCCGCAGCGCAGTTCCAACACCACGGGCTTACCGGGTTCGGGTTGCACCAGGGCGCGAGCGGTGTCGTGCAGGCCGTCGTTGGTGATCTCCCACTGCACGTCGGGGGACCGCAGCACGAACGGCTCGGATGTGCCGAGCACGCGCAGGCCGTCCTCCTCGGGCAGCAGCCGCACGGGCACACCACCGAACTCGGGCCTCGGCGCGAACACGACGGATGCGGCGGCCTCACCGCTGATGATGCGCACGAGATCGGTGCGGTGCGGCGGGCTCTCGGGCTCCAGGTAGTCGGTGACGAGCAGCCGGGACCACCGCGTCTCCACCGTCATCGTGTTGGGCAGGTAGCGCTGGCCCAGCGGCAGCCCGTTGCGGTGCGGCTTGATGGAGAAGTGGCCCGCGCTCTCCCCGCCGAGCAGGTCGGCGAACACAGCCGGCGCGTCGGGGCCGGGGTGGCACAGCCAGGTCAGCTTCGCGTCCGGCGTGAGCAGCGCGACCGACCGTTCGTTGGCGAGCATCGACAGGCGTTCGATCGGCGGAGACTGCTCGCCGTACAACCAGTTGCGCCGTTCCTCCAACAGGAACGCGAGCACCGTGGCGACGTCCTCGGTGTCATCGACCCGGTACTGCGCCAGGGTGTCCCCTTCACCGACCTTCACGGAGAGGTCGGGGCCCTGCAGCCGCGCGAACGCCTTCTCGTCGGTCACGTCGTCGCCCACGAACACGGCGGCGGTCGCGCCCACCTGGTGGCGCAGGGTGTCGAGTGCGCTCCCCTTGTCGGTGCTCACCACAGCGAGTTCGACGACTTCCTTGCCGTCCGTGGTGGTCACGCCCTCCCAAGTGGACGGGCCCTCGTGCACGGCGGCCACGATCCTGGCTGCGGCGTCCCGGTCCGCGCGACGCACGTGCACGGCCACACTCGCCGGTTTCACCTCCAACGAGGCCCCGGGGACCCCGCCGATGATGCGTGCCAGCTCGGCTTCCAGCCTCCGGTGCAGTTCGCGGGCCTCGGGGTCGAGGGCGTGGACGAAGCCGATGTCGAACTCCGAGCCGTGGCTACCGACCAGGTGGATCTCCGCGGGCAGGCGGGACAGGATCGCCAGGTCACGCAACGCCCGGCCGGAGATCACCGAGCACGTGGTCTCGTGCAGCGAAGCCAGAGACCGCAGAGCGCCTACCGACTCCGGGCGGGGTCTGGCCTGGTCAGGGTTCGTGGTGATGGGAGCCAGCGTCCCGTCGTAGTCACAGGCGACCAGCAGGCGCGGCGTCCTGGCGATCTGAACGATCGCACGCCGCAGCTCAGCAGGCAGGGCCTCGGCGGTCAACACTCCTCCTTAAGGAGTAGAGCAAGCGGTATGGGGGAGGGGGAGTCAGGTGGTCACTTCGGTCCCGAGGGCTTCGAGGAACGAGCGCGCCCACCTGTCAACGTCGTGCGTCAGGACTTGACGACGCAGGGCGCGCATCCTACGCCGGCCTTCCGCAGGGTCGAGCGTAATAGCCTGTTCGAGTGCGTTCTTCACCCCGTCCAAGTCATGAGGATTGACGAGGAAAGCGCTGCTCAGCTCGGCTGCGGCCCCTGCGAACTCGGAGAGCACGAGAGCGCCACCAAGATCGTGTCGGCACGCCACGTACTCCTTGCACACGAGGTTCATGCCGTCGCGCAGCGGGGTCACCACCATGACGTCGGCGGCGGAGAAGAACGCGGCGAGCTCCGAGCGGTTCACCGACTGGTGCAGGTAGTGCACCGCGGGGTGTCCGACTCGACCGAACTCGCCGTTGATGCGGCCGACCATCTGTTCGATCTCGCTACGCATCTCCTGATAGTGCTCGACGCGTTCCCGGCTCGGAGTCGCGAGCTGGATGAACGTGACGTCCTCGGGCTGCACCCGGCCTTCCTGCAACAGCTCGTGGAACGCCTGAAGACGCAGGTCGATGCCCTTGGTGTAGTCGAGGCGGTCGACGCCGAGCAGGACCGTCTTGGGGTCGCCCAGTTCGCGGCGCACCTGGGCGGCGCGTTCCTGCACGGGTTTGCTGCGCGCGAGCGAATCCAGGCCGGCCGCGTCGATCGAGATGGGAAACGCGCCCACGCGCACGGTGCGGTCGCCGACCTGCACCATGCCGGGCCTGGAACGCACCCCCACCGAGCCGCGACTGGGTTCGAGACCGATCAGCTGCCGGGCCAGCCACAGGAAGTTCTGTGCGCCGCCGGGTCGGTGGAAACCCACCAGGTCGGCCCCGATCAGCCCCCGCACGATCTCGGCCCGCCACGGTAGCTGCATGAACAGCTCCACCGGCGGGAACGGGATGTGCAGGAAGAAACCGATGCGCAGGTCGGGACGCAACTCCCGCAGCATCGACGGAACCAGCTGAAGTTGATAGTCCTGCACCCACACGGTGGCGCCTTCGCGCGCCACGGCGGCACTGGCCTCGGCGAACCTCCGGTTGACGCGCACATAGCTGTCCCACCAGCCACGGTCGAACACCGGCCGCGCCACCACGTCGTGGTACAGCGGCCACAACGTGGCGTTGGAGAAGCCCTCGTAGTATTCGCGCACGTCGTCGGAGGTCAGCGACACGGGATGCAGGACGAGCCCGTCGTCGCTGAATTCCTCGACCTCGACGTCGGGGACACCCGGCCAGCCGACCCAGGCTCCCTTACGGGAACGCAGAAACGGCTCCAGCGCGGACACGAGCCCGCCGGGGCTCTGTGTCCAGCGCTGGGTGCCGTCGGCTGATCGTTCGAGGTCGACCGGCAAACGGTTGGCAACGACCACGAACTCGGCTTTCGCGTTCGACCGGGGCAGGGGCGCGTGCTCCGAGGAAGGCATACCTAGACATTAGCGCGGTAAGGCCTATTCGAGGCGGCGGCCAGCGTTCAGCGGCCCGGCCATGCGGGGGCCGGCGAGCTTGCGTTCGAGCCTGCCCAGACCCGTCCGCACCGGTTGGGCGAGGAACTCCCCGAACACCACGCCCGCTGCCAGTGCCAGGCCGATCGCGGCGGCCGACATCAACGTGGTGATACTGCCGTCCCCGACCAGCTCGGCCATTCCCCGATAGGTGGCGAACCCGGGCAGCAGCGGAGTGATGCCCGAAACAGCGACGACCAGAGGGGTCACCTTCAACCGACGGGCCAGTACACCTCCGCCGAGCCCGACCAGTGTGGTGGCGACGAAAGCACCGATGATCGGGTTGTAGCCGAGGATGTTGAGCGCCCCGTACGCGGCGGCACCCACCGCGCCCGCCGCCGCGGCGACCAGCAGCGACCGGATCTTCGAGTAGGAAGCCAACGCAAAGCACGCCGCCGCCCCGATTCCCGCGAGTGTCATGACGTGCAGCTCGCTCACCCCGGGAGTGGGCACCGTCGGGTCCGGGGCCCGCGTGACGCCGAACTGGGTGGCCATGCTGATGGCGGCACCGACGCCGGTGATCAGCCCCGCACTCATGAACACGATTTCGAGCATTCGTCCCGCCGCCGTGACGTAGTAGCCGGTGATGGCGTCCTGCACCGCGGAGACGGTGGACAACCCCGACAGCAACACCGTCAGGGCCGCGGAGACGACGAGTGTCGGTCTCTCCAGATCGAAGAAGTCGAGGTTCACGATGGTGATGGCCGACAGGGTGGCCACGAACCCGCCCGCGACCTGTTGGAAGAAGAACGGAAGCGCGTATTTGTTCAGCAGCCTTCCCAACCGGTCCACGACCGCACTGATCACGAAAGAGATGAAGGGAATCCACCCCGTACCGCCGAGCAGCAGGGTGATGAAGGCGGCCATGCCGCCCCAGGCCAGGGTCGAGACCCAGCGCGGGTAGGGGTGCCTCGCGTCGGTGATCCGGTGCAGTTCGGTGTAGGCGTCGGTGGCGCTGATCTGGTTTCGGAGCAGTTGCTGTACGAGATGTTCCGTCTCGGACAGCCGGGTGTAGTCGATGCTGCGTGAGCGGACGACCCGCAGTGTGGTCACCGGTGGCAGTTCGCTTCCTCGAAGGCAGCTGACGGTGATGGACGTAAAGATGACGTCCACCTCACAGTGCGGTAGACCAAGTGCGCGAGTCAGCGCCAAGATTGTCGCGGTCACGTCGGATGCGCCCGCGCCGCTGGCCATCTGGACCTCACCGATGCGCGTGACGAGGTCCAGAACCAAGTGAACGGTTGATTCGTCGGGTAGCTCGGGCCCGATGGCCGTGTCTTGGAACGGCTCCACCGCGGGTAGCTCGCCCGTCGGTGGCTCCAGGATGTGCCAGGCGCGCTGGCGGACGCGGCGGTCCCGCTGTTGCCGTTGTGCGCGCTTCTCCGATGATTGTTCGTCGGCTGGTGCTTCCAGGATTTGCCACGCGTGACGGCGCTTGGGTGCGGCCGCACGAGCGCGCGGCTTCAGTTTCATCTGCACCTCCTCCTTGGAAAAAACTCCCCGGAAAGCATCGGCCGCGCGACGTCGGTCGTTGCACTTTGCGGGCCGTGGCGTATGCCACATTGTTGTGGGAACGTGACTTCAGTCCACGTTGTGGGAACGCGACTTCAGTCCACGGTAATTGCGGACTGGCACGAAAGCAGGAGCCGACAGGGGGATGTGGGCGGTCGCTGTGGCGCAAATCGCGCTCGATATAGTGGGAATGGAGCCACACGCCAGTCGGCGTCGGCTCAGGCCGGCATAGCTCAGTTGGTAGAGCATCTGTCTTGTAAACAGAGGGTCGCAGGTTCGAGTCCTGTTGCCGGCTCCGTATCACTTTCCGGGGTTGTCCGAGAGTCTCACGAGGATGACTCGGCGTCACCGCAGTCGTAGGCCTCCATCGCGGTACGCGCCCGTAACGACACTCCTCGACAGGTTCGTGGCCCGGTCGGTCCACTGTGGGTTCCGAACTGGGGTTCCTGCCGTACAGTCGGAACTGAGGTCCTCACAGTTGAGGAGTCTGCTGTGAACGTGGCATTCGATCGCGCCCCCCACGAGTTCCCGGACAGCCCTCTCGCCGGATCGCCGAAGGAGGGCGACTGGTCACACGTACGCTTCATCCACGACCTGTCCCGCCAGCTCACCGGATCGCTGAACGTGCGGCGCACGGTGTTACGTGCGTTGGATTTCGCCGTTCCGCATCTCGGTGACTGGATGATGCTGGCGTTCTTCGATGCCGACAACGTCTCGGTGTACTCGCACGAGCGCAGTGGTCGCATTTCGGGCCCGACGTTTCTGGGGCGTCTCGATCCCGCTCACGAGCTGGGACGGTTCCGACGGCGAGGCTACACCGAGCGGTACACGGCTCCGCCGGACGACATCGAAGCGGTCCTCGCCGAACTGATCCCCTCCGATTCGCTGAGGGAGGCGGCCGCGACGCACCGGCCGTCGTCGGCGCTCGCGGTGGCCCTCAACATCGGGGGCGCCACCAACGGTGTGCTCGTAGTGGTCCGTCACGGTGGCCATGGGTACACGGACAGTGATGTGGTCGCTGCCGAGGAGTTCTCGCGTCGGGTGGCCGCCACTCTCGAATCCGCCAGGCTCTACGAGGAACGCGGGCAGATGGCGGAGGCGATGGAGGACTCACTTCGCCCGCCGGAGCTGCCCGAATACCCGGGAGTGCGGATGGCGGCACGATATCGGCCCGGCGAGCAGCGCCTGAGTATCGGCGGCGATTTCTACGACGTACACGGCGATGCCGACGACTTCACCGTCGTGATCGGCGACGTCTGCGGCAAAGGCATCGACGCCGCCGTCCTCACCGGACTCGCGCGGCAGACGATCAGGACGGCAGCGTTCTTCGACCGATCTCCAGCCGCGGTGCTCAAGGCGTTGAACGAGGTGCTGCGCGCCCAGCTCGCCCACCGGTTCGTCACGGCGGCGTGTGTGCGGTTCCACCGCCCGGCAGGGCAGGACGCGCTGACGGCGACCATGGCGGTGGCAGGACACCCTCCACCTCTGGTGCTGCGCGCCGACGGCGCCTTGGAGGAACCGACGGTCACCGGCACGGTCGCCGGCATCATCTCCGGACTGTCGTTCACCGAGACCGACGTGCGGCTCGGCGAAGGCGACACCGTCCTCCTCTACACCGACGGCGTCGACGAGGCCCGCGGCCCCGAGGGGTTCTTCGGCCAGGAACGACTGCGGGTCCTGTTGCCGGAGTACGCGCGCGTCACCCCCGCCACCCTGTGTGAGGCCGTCGAACAGCGCGTCCTCGAATACCTCGACGGCGCCGCACACGACGACATCGCTCTCATCGCCGTGCAGAACGGAGGATGAGTGGAGTGCTCCACGCTTCGGCGGCCGTCCCCGGCGCCAGCGGCGATAGTAACGACAGCGCGGAGGTGCTCGACGCGTTCGAACGCGAGTTGATCGCGGGCAACACCACCGCGGCCGTGACGGTCGTGCAGCGGGCCCTGGACGCCGGTCTACAGCCGTTGCCGGTGCTGTGCGAGGTCATCACTCCCGCGCAGCACCGTGTGGGCGAGAAGTGGCACACCGGCCGGTGGTCGATGGTCCAGGAACACGTCGCCACCGGAATCTCGCTCGCCGCGACCGAAGCGGTGGCGAGAAGGGTTCGGCAACTCCCGGTCACCAAGGGGCACATCATGGTGTGCTGCGCGGAACGAGAACGGCACGCCCTCGCCGCGCTGGTGGTGAGCACGGGTCTGCGTGCGCACGGGTGGCGGGTCACCTTCCTCGGTGCGGCGATCCCCGCCGAGCGCCTGTTCTCCTACCTGTACCGGACGGGCCCGGACGCCGTGGCGATCAGTTGTTCCGTGGCCGGTGGACTGCCGAGCACGCGTCGTGGCATCGAATCGGCGACCGCGGTGGGTGTCCCGGTCCTGGCGGGCGGGGCCGCTTTCGGTTCGGACGAGCTGCGTGCGCGGGCGCTCGGGGCGACGGCGTGGGCCTCGACCCTGCGGGAGGGACTCGACCTCGCGGATCGGCTGCCCACCACGGTCCACCCGGTGGAGTCGTTGCCGTACGACGTCGTGAGCGAACAACGCATCCTGGACGCGGAACATCACCGGCTCGTGCATCAAGTGCTGGAGCGCTGGAACCCGGTCGGGACCGGGGCCCGCGACCTCGACGAGATCATGACCGGAGACATCGTGACGGACGCCGATCTGGATCTGGTTGTCCGCGGCTGTGCTGAACAGCCGCTGCGTGCCCTCGAAGGCGCTTTGTTGACCGGAGACGGTCGGCTGCTGCGCGAGGTCGCCGACTGGATACGTGTCGCGTTGGAGTCTCGCGCGGTCCCCTCGACAGCGGTGGGAGCACTGCGGGGGGAGCTTCTCTCCGCCGTCGACGACCTGCCCCGCGCGCGTGCACTGCTCGAACAGCACTGGCCCGACACTCCCCTTGAGGGCGCTTGAAACACCGAGGTCACCGATCAGCGACCGGTGACGGCCCGTGAGCCTTCGAAGTCCTGTCTCCGTGAGGCCATACGAAAACTCACACATCACCGTGTCCGGCCCCACGGTCGTGCCAGGATTGTGCCACCGATACCGCTTGTACCAAGGGAGGATCTGTGACAGCCGCACCACGGGACGTGGAGCAGTTCTATTCGACCTCCGAGGTGGTGGCGAAACTGCGCCGCCTCGCCGACGCTCTCGAAACCGACAAGCCGTTCCGCATCCAGATCGCGGGTGAGCGTATCCGCGTTCCCGCGCGGGCCAAGTTCTCGATCGAACACGAGCGCGGCGACGGTGAGGAGGAGATCGAGTTCCAGCTGAAGTGGACGCTGGACGGCAGCGCCTCCGGCTCCGAGGACGACAAGTTGGTGGTCTGATCGGTCGGCCCTTCCGGTTACTTCCCGGTCGGGGCGGGTATTCGACGAACCCACCACGGCACCGGCACGGGAGGGCCGATCATGCATGTCGAGGTCGTTCGCACCGACGCGCTGGGGGACCGCAGCTATCTGGTCCACGACGGCACCGTCGGCGTGGTGATTGACCCGCAGCGAGACTTCGACCGGATCGAGAATCTGGCGCGGGAGCGGGGTGTCCGCATCTCCCACGTCGCCGAGACACACCTGCACAACGACTACGTCACCGGAGGTCCCGAGCTCGCCCGGCGACACGGTGCCGTCCATCTCGTGGGGGATACCGAAGGGCTCGACTACGAGGCGACCCGGCTGGGCTCGGGTGATCGGCTCGACATCGGAGCACTGTCACTGACGGCCGTGGCCACGCCCGGCCACACCGACAATCACCTGGCCTATGTGGTCGACCACGACGGCGAACAGGCCGTGTTCTCGGGTGGCAGCCTACTGTACGGGTCCGTGGGACGCCCCGACCTCGTCGACCCCGCACGAACCACCGAACTCGCCAAAGCCCAGTACCGGTCGGCACGGCGGATCGCGGAACACGTCTCGGACGACGCGGTGCTCTACCCGACGCACGGGTTCGGCAGCTTCTGCTCCTCCGGCCCCGCCACGACGGCCGAGAGTTCCACGATCGGAGAGCAGCGTCGCACCAACCACGCTCTCACCGACACCGACGAGGACCACTTCGTCGAGCGACTGTTGGCGAATCTCACCGAGTACCCGTCCTACTACGCGCACATGGCCCCGTTGAATCGGGCCGGGCCGAACGCGCCGAGTCTGGAGGTTCCGGAGCCGCTGGACCTCGAAGCCCTGCGGCGTCGGCTCGCCGACGGTGAGTGGGTGGTGGATCTGCGGGACCGCGTCGCCTTCGCCACCAAGCACCTGGAAGGCACGGTGAGTTTCGAGTACGGCGACGGTATGCGTTTCACGACCTTCCTCGGGTGGACGTTGCCGTGGCTCGACCCCGTGACCCTCGTCGGTTCGGAGGAGGAGGTGCGGGCGGCGATCCGGGACCTGTCCCGCATCGGCATCGACGATCCGGACGTCGCTCTGGGTGACCCGGCGGGACCGTTTGCGGACCGGCTGCCCACTTCGTCGTACCCGAGCGTGGGCTGGGCCGACCTGGTGGCCGAGTTCGAACGGGGCGCGCCGGCGGTATTGGACGTGCGCCGTATCGACGAGTACGAGGGCGGACATATCGAGGGCGCGCTCAACATCCCGTTGCACGAACTATTCACCCGTATCAACGAGATGGACGACGACCGTATCTGGGTCCACTGCGCATCGGGCTATCGGGCGTCGACGGCCGCAAGCCTTCTCGATCGCGCGGGCTACGACGTCGTGCACATCGACGACGACTTCGCCGACGCCGCCGAGGCCGGAGTCCCCTTGCACAGAAGGTGACCGGTTCGGACCACTACTTCCAGGCCGTGCGCACCTCGGCGACACGGAGGGTCTCCGCACCCTCGGCCAAATGGTGGACCGTCCAGACCGGCTTCTCCTCGTCGGGGCTGCCGTAGAGGGTGCCGTCGTCACAGTCGTAGCTCAACGGTAGGTTCTCGCGGATCTCCTCGACCCCGAACACCTTCGTGCAGCGCGTGCCGTCCCCCAGTTCGAGGAACCAGTGCGGATCGAACGGGGCCGGTTCCCGTGGCCACACGCCGTTGTCCGTGACCACGTGTACTTTGGTCAGCTCGGTCTGCGCGGGATCGTCGAAGCACAGCGCGACGGTGTCGACCTCGCGCGGCTCCTCCCCCGGCTTCTCCAGAGCGGGGACGTCGACGGGATCCGCGGGAACGAAGCACGGATCCAGCACCACGGACGTCTCACTGGTGAAGCAGCGGCGGGCCAGCTGGTTCTCGGGACTGAGGACGGAGGGTTCGCACCGCGCGGAGACTTCGTCGATCACCCGCAGCCCCGCTGCGGGTTCCGCGCCTTCGGAGAAGGGGACGAGGTCTGTGACGCGGGTTTCCTCCACCGGAGGCATCGAGACGGGTTCGGCGGAATCGCAACCGGACAGCAGCGACACCCCTAGGACCAGTCCGATCCCGAGCTTCGGCACTGCCCTGTTCCGGTGCAAAGCCGCTGCCCCTTCCTCGTTTCTCCGGGTACCGTCTGAGCGTGCCATGAGCGTAATCGGCCCGCCTTGTGCCGCGACCCTAGGGAGGAACCGCGTGCTCGACCTGCTGCTGCGTGACGTGCGTGCCCTGACCATGCGCGAAGACCGGCCCCGGGCCCACACCGTCGGGGTGTTGGGCGGCCGAATCGTCGGTGTGGACGACGAAGTCGAAGGTGCTTCCGCCCGCAAGGTGGTCGACGGGGGTGGGGCGGTGCTCACGCCGGGTTTCACCGACGCGCACAACCACATGGTGTGGTACGGCTTGTCGCTGGCCGAGATGGATCTGTCCACGTGCCGCACCCTCGACGAGGTGTACGACGCGGTGGCCGCACGCGCGGCGCAACTGCCGTCCGACGCGTGGGTGATTGGGTCGCAATACGACGACTTCGTGCTCGGAGGACATCCGGATCGCGCCGCGTTGGACCGCGTGGGTGGGGGGCGTCCGGTGTGGTTGAAGCACCGCTCGGCGCACATGTGTGTGGCCAGCAGCGCCATCCTCGACAAGGCGGGGATCCTGGACGGTTCGGCCACCGTGCCGGAAGGCGGCGTCGTCGAACGGGACTCCTCGGGCGAGCCCACGGGCCTGCTCGCCGAGCAGGCGCAGCAGCTGGTGGACGCACTCGTGAAACCGTACCCGGTGGAGGAACTCGTCGAGGCCATCGCTCGCGCGTCCAAGGTGTACGCCTCCGAGGGACTGACCCACGTCACCGAAGCGGGTGTCGCCGGAGGCTGGATCGGACACAGCCCGGCCGAGGTCGCCGCCTACCAACTCGCGCGGCAGCGCAGCGCGTTGAACGTGCGTGTGGAACTGATGCCCGCGGCCGAGACACTGCACCCGCTCGCCGACGACCTCGTGGGGCTCGATCTCGGCATGCGTAGCGGTTTCGGTGACGACTTCCTGCGCATCGGCCCGATGAAGATCTTCACCGACGGGGCGTTGAGCAGTAAGACGGCAGCGGTCACGCAGCCGTTCGAGGGCGACGGTGGGCTCGGCGTGCTGGGAGACGATCCCGAGGTGCTGCGCAACCGCATCCTCGACGCGCACCGCAGTGGTTGGCGTGTCGCGGCGCACGCCATCGGCGACCGGGCCATCGACCTCACGTTGGAGGCGTTCGAGCAGGCACAGCGGGAGTTCCCCCGCCCCGGCGTGCGGCACCGCATCGAACACGCGGCCATGGTGCGTCCCGACCAGTTGTCCCGGTTGGCCGCGCTCGGCGTCGTCCCAGTACCGCAGGCACGGTTCCTGTACGAGATCGGTGACACCATGCGTACGTCTCTCGGTGAGGCGAGACTGCCGTGGTTGTACCGGCACAGGTCGTTCCTCGACGCCGGGCTGCGCGTGCCCGCCAGCTCCGACCGGCCGTGTGTGGGGACCGGTGCGCCGTTGGCGGGGATGCGGAACATGGTCGAGCGCGCCACCAGCGGTGGAGTGGTGCTCGCCGAGGACGAGCGGGTGGACGCGATGGAAGCGTTGCGCGCCTACACCACGCACGCTGCTTACGCCGCGTGTCAGGAGGACCGGCGTGGACGCATCGAGGCGGGAATGCAGGCCGACCTCGTGCTGCTCGGCGACGATCCGACGGCCGTCTCGACCTCGGCCATCGACAAGATCCCTGTGCTGACGACGTTCGTCGCGGGCGAGGCCGTGTACGGCGGTGAATCCCTGACCTACGTCGGTTGAGGGACACGCCGCCCGTGGATCGGTTACGCAGGTCACAGGAACGGTTGCGTACGGTTGCGCCACGTGGCGGACGGCGATGAGATGGCGGCAGTGCCGCCGACATTGCCGGCGCTGATGACGAATGTGAAGGAGAGCGTGCCGAATGCGTGACCGTGTCCGTAAGCTGCTCGACACAATCGATTCCCAGCAGGAGGAGTTGCGCAGGGCCGCCGATCTGGTGCTCGACGCGATCGACGGCGGTGGCATCGTCCACGCGGCGGGAGCAGGACACTCCCTGGCGATGGTGTGTGAGACGTTCTACCGTGCGGGCGGGCTCGCCGCGGTCAGACCGTTGTGGGACAACGAGGTGCTGCCGCTGTCGGGGGCGCTGCGCAGTTCGGCCGCGGAACGGGTGCCGGATCGTGGCCGTGCGTTGGTCGAGAGCGCCGACGTGCGTCACGGTGACGTCGTGGTGGTGTTCTCCACCAGCGGTCGCAACCCCTATCCTGTGGAGATCGCGCAGGAGGCGTTGGCTCGGGAAGTTCCGGTCATCGCCGTCACCTCGCCGGCGGCTTCCGCCGCGGCGACAGACCGCAGCGGCACGAGCCTGGCCGAACACGCCACCGTCGTGCTCGACACGCACGTCCCGCCCGGCGACGTCGTACACCCCGCGCAGGCGCCCCGCACCTCGGCGGTCTCCACGATCACCGGTGCGTACGTGTGGTCGGCGTTGCTGGCGGAACTGGACGGCCTGGCCGAGGAACGCGGCATCGAACTGCCGGTGTGGACCAGCGCCAACGTTCCCGGTGGCGACGAGCGCAATGTCGAACTCGTGGCCCGCTACAGCGACCGGATTCCCGAGCTCTCGTACTGACCGGTGTGCGAACCCCGGGTTCTGCGATGCCGTGGAGATGCCGTGGACATTGATGATGTGGCCCGTGGTGAACAGGCACGGTGACTCGCGAAGGCTCGGTCCACCGGCGAACCGGTGCCGGGCGTCGCGACGGTCGGGATCGGCTGCATCGGGGAATGAGAGAGCAGCCGGTCCTGCCGACGGGGCTGCGCATTCAGCCGTGAATCAGGGCTTCAAATCCGCCACAACGCCTATACCCGTCATCTCCAGGACCCGACGGGTGGGCGAGCCGACCGGTGCGACCATCGTGCACTCGGTCTGCAACAGTCGAAGACGTTCGGTGAGCGCGAACAGGACCCTCAACCCCGCACTGTCTATATAGGACAGTCCAGTGAGGTCGATGGTCACCGCGACGAGATGATTGCTGATCGAGGCGAACATCTTCTCTCTCACCTCGTCGCTGTTCGCCAGATCGATCTCACCGGTGAGTCGGATTTCGATGGTGCTGCCCTGCGAATGGACATCGACGCCGGCTGCGGTCATTCGGCCTCGCCTTTCGCCAACCGCTTGCGCAACTGGACATGGGTGCCCCCGTCGCTGTGGGACACGGTGAGCTCGTCACAGAGCTGACGCATGAGCTGCGTCCCCCTTCCACGATGGGTACCTCTGGGTGAGCGCCACATGCCTGTGTCACTGACGGTGATCTCCACCTCGTCGCCATGGGCTTCGAGACGTAGACAGACCTTACCGCCCTGGGGGCCGTACGCGTGCTCGATCGAATTGGCCACGGCTTCGCCCACGGCGACGAGCAGGTCCGCCGTGTCGTCGGCGGAGGCCCCCATGTTCGGCAACCAGCGCCTCAACTGCGAACGCACTTCGGCCAACGACTCGGGCACCGCATCGACATCGAACCGCAACGCGGAGGGCGCTTCGGGATGCTGTCGGCGAACCGCCAGGACGGCGATGTCGTCCCCGGGTGGGTCGACCCCCACCAGTCTGCTCATCACGTCCGCGCACAACAGTTCCGCCGGACCCGCGTGGACGGCCTCGCGCAGCTGACGCAGGCCTTCGTCCAGCGGTTGGTGCCGCCGCTCCACGAGCCCGTCGGTGTAGAAGAGCAAGGCGGCCCCGTAGGGCACGTCCACCGCGGTGCTGTGCCGCCTCTGCGTCGCCGAGCTGACTCCGATGGGGGCGTCCACGGGGGCCTCGGTGACCAGGCGACTCTCGTCCTCCGCGGCGGCGAACACCGGGCTGAGGTGACCCGCGAGCGACAGATGCACCCGTTCCAGCGACGGCTCCCACACGCCGCAGGCGATCGTCGCCATGACATCGGAGTCGAAATGACGGACGTATCGATCGATCTTCGTCAGAAGCTCACCGGGGTCCTCGCAGTCCAGGCAGTACGACCGGACGGTCGTGCGGAGCCGGCCCATCACCATGGCGGCCGACAGTCCGCGTCCCACGACGTCACCGATCACCATGCATACCCGCCCCGACGGCAGGGGGAACACGTCGTACCAGTCGCCGCTGATGTCGAGTCGCTCGCCGGGAACGTACCGGGAGGCCAGGTCGAGACCGGGGATGGCCGGCAACTGTGAAGGCAGCAGAGACCGTTGCAGCGCTGTCGCGGCGTTGCGCTCGTCGGCTGTCAGTTGGCCTCGGAGACTGACCGCCATGCGGTCGGCGACCAGCCGCAACCAGTGAACCTCTTCGTCGTCGAAGGCTCGCTTACTCAGCGTGCCGACGTGCAGAATGCCCAGCAGCTCACCCTCGGTGAGCAGGGGAACACCGACGAGTCCTCGCAGGCCCTTGCGCCACAGCAGCGGGTTCACGACGGTCTCGGCATTGACGTCGTCGATGACGTGCGGCTTCAGTTCGGTGGCGATGCGGCCGGCGAAGCCCTCACCCACGCGTACTCGCACACCCTGGCGCACCTCCTCTTCCAAGCCGGAGGAGGCGGTGGCGACAAGCTGCTGTCCGGTGTTGTCGAGTAGCAGGACCGTCGCTGTGTCGGCGCCGAGAACGTTGCGGACCCTGCCCAACAGCTCCTGGAGCACGTCTTCTGTTCCAAGATGCGCCAGTTGGGTGTCGGTGATGGCCTCGATTCGACGCAGACGGTCCTCGGTGCTGTTGTTGTCGACCGCCCGTGGCATAGCCGCGAGCATAGTCCTCGCGTAATGGTCCGTCAGGTTGTATTGCGACATGTGATTCGGTATCGATTCCGTAATCGTTCGGAATATGGTTAAAGGGGCGGCCGGTCTTGCGTCAGCAGAGGCTCGAACAGATCGCCGTGTTCGTCGACGCGGTCCAGCACTGTGCCGGCCACGAACCTGAGTTCGGACGGGTCCACACAGTCTTCGACCTCCTGCCACGTCACCGGCGTGGATACCGTGGGTGACGACCTCGCGCGCAACGAATAAGGTGCGACAGTGGTTTTCTTCGGGTTGTTCTGACTCCAGTCGATGAGCACCTTGCCGCCGCGCAGTTTCTTCGTCATGCGGGATACGACGCGCCGGGGATGTTCCCGCTCCAGTTTTTCGGCCAGCCGTTTGGCGTAATTGATCGGACGTTCACCGGAGCGTGCTCGGATGGGCGTGTAGAGCTGCAGTCCCTTCGAGCCGCTGGTTTTAGGATACGCCGTCAATCCGTCGTTCGCGAGCTCAGTGCGTAGCCACAGCGCTACTTCGCAGCAGTCGACGATCGTGGCGGGGGCTCCGGGATCGAGGTCGAACACGAGTAGGTCCGGGTTGCGTTTCCCGCCGCGGGGCCCGACTGTCCACTGCGGAACATGCAGTTCGATGCTCGCCAGGTTCGCGGCCCATACCAGGGTCGACAGGTCCTGCACGAGCGCGAAGTCGGCGCTCGCTCTTCCCCGGGTGCTCTCCGGCGTTTCGATGGACACGGTACGTACCCAGTCCGGCGCATGGTTGGAGACGTTCTTCTCGAAGAAGGATTTGCCGTCGACTCCGTCGGGGTAGCGTTTGAGCGTGAGCGGCCGATCTTGTATGTGGGGCAATAGAACGGGAGCCGCTCGCACGTAGTAGTCGATGACTTCGCCTTTGGTGAAGCCGGACTCCGGGTAAAGCGCTTTGCCTAAATTAGACAAACGGAGTCGGTGGCCCCCGACATCGATGAGCTGTCCTGTGGTCGTCACCGAGTCAACTCCCCCGGCACGCGATCCGGTCTCAGTCCCCTCCAAGTGGGGGCCCGCAGCCGGCCGTCGTCGGTCCATGCCTTGAACGCCACCTCGCCCACGAGTCGCGGACTGACCCAGTGCGCGCCGACCGCCCGGTCCTTCGGCAGGGCTTCGGCGAACGGCGAGGTACGGCGTTCCATCCGTCGCAACTTGGGAGCGAGTGTGTGCAGGGCGTTCTCGTCGAACCCGGTGCCGACCTGGCCGACGTACTGAAGCGGGCCCTCGGTGGGGACGCCCAACAGGAGTGAACCGAAGGTGTCGGAGCGGCGCCCACGGCCCTGACGCCAGCCGCCGATCACCACCTCCGTCGTCAGCAACTCGGTGATCTTGAGCCAGTCGGCGCTACGTTCTCCGGGAAGGTAGACGGAGTCGAGTCGCTTGGCGACCACACCCTCCAGTCCCTGCTCGGCGGCGGCCTCGGCGACCACCCGACCGTCGCCGGGGAACCCGGGTGGTGTGCGCCAGTGTTCGCCCTCGATGTCGAGCCTTTCCAGCAACTGCCTCCGTTGCCGGTAGGGCAGGTCCACGCAGGGATGACCGTCGAGATGCAGCAGGTCGAACACGAGGTACGTGACCGGTGTCCGCTGGGACAGCCTGCGGGCCTTCTGCGCGCTCGCGTTCATGCGGCTCTGCAGGGCGGCGAAGCTCGGTTTGCCGCCCCGTAACGCCACGATCTCGCCGTCGAGCCACGCCTGCATACTGCCGAGCTGCTCGCCGAGGGCGCGCAACTCCGGGTATATGCCGGTGATGTCGTCACCCCGGCGGGAGAACAGCGTGATCCTGCCGCCTTCGGCGCGAACAAGGGCACGCACGCCATCCCATTTGAACTCGTAGGACCAGTCGGCGTCCTCGGCGGGGTCGGGCAGGGTTCCCGTCACGGCGAGCATGGGCGCGAGCACGGAAGGCAGAGGAGTCCACTCGGGATCTTCGGGGGGATCGGAACGGACGACGCTCCAATCACTGCCACGGGTGCGGAAGAAAACGTACTTGCCGTGCATCCGCTCGCCGTGCAGAACGACCGAGACCTTGTCGTCGCCCCACTTGAGGGTTTCGTATGTGCCCCTGTCCCAGATCGACATGTGGCCGCCGCCGTACTCGCCCTTCGGGATCTCGCCGGAGAACGTCGAGTACTCCAGCGGGTGGTCCTCGGTGTGCACGGCGAGCCGAACCGTGCCCGGTTCGGTGGGCAATCCCTTCGGTATCGCGAACGAGACCAGAATGCCGTCGTGTTCGAGACGTACGTCCCAGTGCAGGCTGCGGACATGATGCTCGTGCACGACGAACGTGTTGCCATCACCTTCGGTGACGGGTGTGTCCTCGGGCAGCGGTTCGGGAGTGTGGCCTTCCCTCCGCTTGTCCCGGTACCGGTCGAGTCGCGAGACCATACTTGTCGGATACCCCGGCAGAGTGAAACGAACGCGTTGCGCGAACATTCGGGATGTGTCCTTGGTCACTACGCTGAGTGTCCGTAGGCGGTGCGCGTGGCCTCGTCGGTGGTGAAGTCGGTAGCGAACCGCTTGGGGGAAGCCCCGAGCGCTTTACTGAAACGGTGGCTCGCAGGGGCAGGAGTCGTCGATCGTTCGTCGTGCGGGCCACGAGGGGGCGTTGATCAACTAAAGAGCGGTGTCGGGGAGACTGTTCGCACCGATGTTCGAAGATCGACAGCTGGAAGGTTCCCGACACCCATGATGGGTCGCACCCACGCGCTGACCGGTTGGTGTGCAGGGCTGGCCGTGGCGCCCGCGGTTGGCATCACCACGCTTTCCCAAGCCCTCGTGTTCGCGGCGACGACCGCGGGCTACGCCCTGTTGCCCGACCTTGACCATCCCGGCGCGCGGGCGTCCAAATTATTGGGGCCGGTGACCGGAGGACTGTCGTGGCTGTTACGAAATGCTTCGGCCGCGCTGTACTCCGTGACGAAAGGGCCGAGGGACGAACGGAAGAAAGGCAGCCACCGACACCTCTCGCACACACTGTTGTTCGCCTTGTTGCTCGGAGGTGCGACGGCGGCAGCCACTGCGTTCGGCGGGCCGTGGGTCGTGGTCGGCGTGGTCGTGTTCGGGCTGTTGCTGGCCGAGGACGCCCTCGGTGACTGGCTACTGCCGGTGGCCTGTGGGGCGGTCGTGTGGTGGGTGGTCGAGAACAGCCCCGACGTGCTCGCACAGCTCGACTCGGTGGCGGGGTGGCTCGGGATCGCGGTCGCGCTCGGTTGTTTCACGCACTGCCTCGGCGATGCGCTCACTGAATCAGGGTGTCCTTTTCTGTTCCCCGTTCCCATTGCGGGCGAGACGTGGTATGAATTGCGGCCGCCGAAATGGCTTCGGTTCCGTACCGGCGACAAGGTGGAAACCGGTTTTCTCTTCCCGGTGTTCACGGTTTTAGCAGTGTTGCTGATTCCGGGAGTATGGCCCGCGCTGCTCGGGTTCTTCGACGACGTGCTCAATCAGTAGAAGACCGCAGAAGGCTATAGAAAGACGCCCCGGGGCGTGCCCCGAGGCGTCTTGTCACAGGAGGGAGCGCTCAGCGTCAGCCCTTCTCGGCGTAGCCGGCCTCCGACTCGACCTCCCAGACACCGGCCCCGAACACGCCGGCAGCGGCGCCCTCGGTCTCGAACCCGGCCCAGCCGAGCTCCTTCTCGTAGCCGTTGTCCTTGCCGTTGTGGCTCTTGTCCCCGCGGGAGTCGCCGTTTTTGTGGCCCTTGTCGCTGTCCTTCTTGTCCTTGTCGCCTTCGTTCTCGTACTCGACGCTTCCCGCCTCGGACGACACGTCGCCGGCAGCGGCGCCGAACGGACCCGCGAAGGCGTAGCTGGCCTCGTAGCTGGCCCAGTTCGCGTCGACTTCCTTCTCACCAGCCGTTGCGACACCAGCGAAACCGAACGCCAGGGGGAAGGCCAGGGCGGCCGCCACCATACCGCGACGAACACTGCGCATGAGTTGTTCCTTTCTCGCTGTTACACAGGGTGTGTAGCCGAGGCGAAAGCGCCTCACAGAATTGCTACCCCCGTTGGGCTGGCCCTATGCGGGATACGAGGTGGTCGCTGCTAACTTCACCGAGGCGAGGTAACGCGAAAGCTTTCGGGACGGTATGACCTCGGAAACCAAAAATGTGAGGTCACCCTGTTGGTAAGAAGTCGCTCTGCCGGGGAATTGACGTCACCGACATATTCTGCGCAACCATGGGGCCACCGGGTCCGCGGATCGGGTGGGCCGTGACTATCGGCCGGGTAGTGGTGTTCGTCGTTTCCCTGGGCCGAGGAGCGCTCAAGCCTCTGCGCTGTTGGTGTCACGCAGTATTCGCATGGCTTGGGCCAAGGACTTCGACGCGTCGGGGCCGAGGGGGGCCAGAACGGTATGGCGGAGGATGTCGGCACAGGCGCTGCGAGCCTGCTGGGCGATGTCGATACCGTGCTCGGTCAGGCATGCGTAGATCACGCGTCTGTCCTGGTCGCTGGGTATCCGGCGGATGAGGCCGGCCTCGCATAGGCGGTCGGCGACTTTGGTGAAGCCGCCGCTGGAGAGGGCGGCCTCATGGGCGAGGCGCGTCATGGGCATGCGGTAGTCGGGTGATCGCACGAGCCGCAACAGCACGTCGAAGGACGCGGGAGCGAGTCCGAACCGCTTCTCGATCTCGGTCATGAGCCGGTCCTGAGTGGTGAGGTAGCCCTCGATCACAAGGCCCCACCACGTCACGACCTCGTCGTCGTCGGGTTCCGTAGGCACGGATTCAGTATACGCATAATCTTCCCCGAAGATATCTTGCTCGCAAGAGTTTATCTCAGTAGCGTTGGAGGTACCCGACGCACGAGGAGGAGCCATGCCGTTTCAAACCAGCGGGTTGCACCATGTCACCGCGATCGGTGGGGAACCGCAGCGCAACGTTGACTTCTACCTGCGCACGCTCGGGCTGCGGCTAGTGAAAACCACCGTGAACTTCGACGACCCGGGCACCTACCACCTGTACTACGGCGATGAGTCCGGCAAGCCCGGGACATTGCTGACCTTCTTCCCCTGGCGTGGCGCTCCCCGTGGCCGTATCGGAACAGGTCAGGCCACGACGACGTCGTTCTCGGTGCCGGCGCACTCCATCGGCTGGTGGAAACAGCACCTCGAAGCCGCGGGCGTGACGACGAGTGAGGTCGTGAATCGCGACGACGAGGAAGCGCTGCTGTTCCGTGATCCCGACGGGCTCCAGCTGGCTCTCGTGGCGCACCCGCAGGGGGACCCACGTAACCCGTGGGACACCCCGATGGTTCCGGCCGAACACGCTATTCGGGGGCTGCACTCGGTGACGATGTCGGTGGACAGGGAGGACGCCACCGCCGGCATGCTCATCGAGGGCCTAGGGCTCTCCCTCGCCTCCGAGGACCGCAATCGCTTCCGCTTCGTCGCGGGTGACGGCGGCCCCGGAGCCACCGTGGATGTACTGGTGACACCGGATGCGCCGAAAGGCCTGGTCGCCGCGGGCACCGTGCATCACGTCGCGTGGCGGGCACCGGACGAGGAGGCCCAGTCCGCGTGGCGCGAAGAATTGATCGACCGGGGCGTGGGGGTCACTTCGATCAGGGATCGTCAGTATTTCCGGTCGATCTACTTCCGTGAACCCGGCGGCATTCTGTTGGAGATCGCCACCGACCAGCCCGGTTTCGACATCGACGAGCCACTGTTGGAACTGGGCAAGTCGTTGAAGCTGCCACCCTGGTTGGAACCCGACCGTGAGCAGATCGAGGCGTCGCTGACGAAACTCGACCTGCCGGAAGAGAATAATCCGGTGCGCGCATGAGTGAGCTGGCGTTGGAACACGAGTTCGTCGAGGGCAGCGACGCTGCCCCCGCGTTGTTGCTGTTGCACGGGACGGGAGGCAGTCCCACCGACATCCTCTCGCTCGGCAAGGAGCTCTGCCCCGCCTCGCCGATGCTGGCTCCGGCGGGGCAGGTGTCCGAACAGGGTGCCGCCCGGTGGTTCCGTCGCCATGCGGAGGGGGTGTTCGACACCGAGGACGTCGTTTTCCGGGCCGGGCAGTTGGCTGATTTCATCGTCGAGGCCAGAGAGCGCTACGGGCTGCAGGGCAGGAGATTGGTCGCCGTCGGCTTCTCCAACGGCGCGAACATCGCGGCGGCGGTGGTGCTGCTGCGGCCTGACGTGTTGACGGAAGCGGTGTTGTTCGCGTCGATGCTGCCGGTGCCCGACCCTCCCCGCCACGACCTGTCGGCCACACAGGTGCTCATGGCCAACGGTCGGCACGACCCGATGGCTCCGTTGGTCCCCGCTCAGGAGCTGGCCGCCGTGTTGCGGGAGCGGGGTGCCGAGGTCACCGAGCATTGGCACAGTGGCGGGCACCAGATCACCGTGGACGGTCTCGCCGCGGCCAAGAAATGGTTGGCGGTCGACGGGCAGAACGACCGTATGCGCCGAACGGGTGATCAGTACATCGGGTGACCCTTTATCTCGAAGCCGTGGTTATAGTCGTGTTCGCTTCCGAAAACGTGAGGGAAGATGCACGATGAAGTTCGGTGACATGGTGAACTGCCCGCGTTGTCTCGGCTCCGGGCTCGCCCCGAACCGGAAGGACCCCTGTGGCAACTGCGGAGGGCTCGGACAAGTCCCGAAGTGATGACTGTCCGCTGTGCGGCGGAACGGGTGTCCTGTCGTGGGAACAGCCGCAGTCCGGAGTTCTGCGCACCATCGAAATGCCGTGTCCGGCTGGATGCGGTGACCACTGGAAACACCCGCGGGCCGAGCAGGACAGGGTGGTGGCCGAAACCGATGAAACGACCGTTTGTCACGAGGGAAACGTTGCGGCCGCCAATCGAATCGGCGCCGATTTCATCCGTGAGGCACTGCAGCGTTGGGGATTCTATCCACCTGAACACGGTTTCTCGAAAGAGTGACCGGCCGCAGTAGCATTGGAGAGATGAGAACGCGGGACCTGGTGTACGGCGTCGGCAGGGTCGCCGGGTGGGCGGCTCGCACCGGCTACGAGCTGAGTAAGCGGCTGCCCGGTGCTTCCGACGACGGTCCACCGCGTCTCGAACCCGAGCCCGCACGGACGGTGGTGGTTCGCGGCAGTGATCCGTTGCGGGCACGGATGGGTCGATTACTCGCGGAGTCGGCCGAACTTGGGCGCCACGACGCGCGAAACCGGCTTTACGGCACGATTCTGGCGTCTTTGGTTCCCGATGAGGCGCGTATCCTTGCCACCCTCGCCCGGGACGGTGCGTTCCCGGCCGTTGACGTCGCCGAACGAACACTGCTCGGCGGGGTGGGCAGGGTCGTGTTGCGGAACGCCTCCACGGTGGGCAAGACGGCCGGGGTCACGCTCGCCGATCACGTTCCCGTCTACGTCACCCGGCTCGTCGACCTGGGCTTGGCCGAGATGCTGCGCGAGGACCCCGCCTTGAGCACACAGTACGAGGTGCTCGTCGCCGATGACGCCGTGGTCGAGGCCGTGAGCACCGTGCACAGGCCGACGTTCGTGCGTAAGGCCCTGCGTATCTCCCGTTTCGGTGCGCGGCTGTGGCAGGCCTGCGATCCGGCGGGCGAGTGATCGACGGGGACGTCGTCGACCGGATCACCAGCTGTGGAGCCAGTCGAGTGTCACGGCCGCGGTCCACGACTGTTGTGTGCTGCCGAGGGGTTCTCCGGTGAAGGGCTCGTAGTACTCGCCGAAGGAACCGTCGGACACCAGCCGAAGCCCTTGGTCGCGCCATTGCCGTGCCAGCTCGGCCCAGCCTCTGCGGTGGAAGGCGAAGCTGAACAACCATGCCATGACAGGCCACTGTGGACCCCTCCAGTAACGGCGTGCGTCGAAGCCGGGATCGTTCGGCGATACCGAGGGAACCACGGCCGCATGGAGTTCCGGGTGGCCGGCCCAGCCCGGCCCGGTCAATTCCTCCAGCAGCCGACGCTCCAGCCGATCCGGCAGCGCCGAGCACAACAAGGGGGAGAACGCCGCGATCGTCGTGGTCTTCGACGTGTCGCCGTTGCGTAGGTCCCTGTCGTAGGCGAAACCGGTATCCGGGTCGGTGTTGTGGGCGACCGCCTCACGAGCCCGTGCGGCCCAAGCGCGCAGGTCCGCCACCTTGCCGGGAACCTCGAGGGACGACTCGTGGGCGAGGTCGGCCAAGTCGTCGCACGCCATCGCGAACAGTGCCGTGGTGAACACGTCACCGACGCGGAAGTCCGAGTTCGTCACCACTGCTTCTGGCGCGTAGTCGGCTCGCCGTAGCTGTTCGATGATCCATAGGTAGCGGTCGTACTCGTCGTCGCTGGGACGTTCGTCGGGATCTTCGACACCGAGGGTGTCCAGCCGCACGTACGGCGGGAGGTCCGGGCCCGGCCGCACGTGCGCATAGGGCGAGTCCCAACGCGGGGAATTGTCCATTCCGGACTCCCAGCCGTGCACGATGGTGATCAGCCCGCAGGATTCGGACATTCGGTGTCGCGCGAGCCACCGGTGCCAGCGGTACAGGGGTCGCCAAGCCCGGGTCGCGAACGTCTCGGCGAGTTCGACGTCGGCCTGCGAGGCCCGGCGTGCGGTATCGACGATGCGGCGCAACGCGATCGCATGCACCGGAGGCTGGCAGATGCCGGAGGTGCGCACATGGGGCGGGCACTGCGGTACGGCGTCGGTGCCCCAACGGTCCGGGCCGGGGAAGTAGCCCGTGGCCTCGGTGAAGACGATGTGCGGGATCATGCCGTCCGACCATTGCGCGGACAACAGGGTGTCGAGTTCGGTGACGGCCCTGCGCACGTCGAGATAGGCCAGCCCGATGGCGATGAACGCGGCGTCCCAGCTCCACATGTGCGGGTAGAGCTTGGGCGAGGCGGTGACGAGCGCGCCCGTGTCGTTGTCACGCAGCACGGTAGCGGCGCGGTCGGCGAGTGTGGTGGGGGACAGTCTCGGTAGGCGCATGTCAGCCGTGTTCGTCGAAGTGGTCACGAAGTCTCCAACAGCGGGCATGTTTCGGGGCCGTACCACCGGCGCCGACTCGTGCACGGGTCCGGCTTCGGGGAGCCGTCGTCGGTTTCACGGGTGGCGGTGGCGGTGGTGAGGAGGCGGGGTCGTTTCGTCTTACCCGTCGACCGAAACGGTGACGAGGGACACATTATTCCGCTGTTTCCGGCGGAGATCCCCGCGTGGTCGGCGGACGGGGCGACCGTGCTGAGTCCGACGGCGCGCAGGGGTTCCGGTCGGGTGATATCGCTTCCCCGCATTCGAGACCTCTGGACCAACCGATCTGCTTTTGTCTAGTTGGTGAACATAAGCGGGGTAGGTCATTCTGTCAACATGGTCGACACAACTCCCACCTCTCCAGGGCACATACTCGCAGTGCTGCGCGCGGACGGACCACTGACTCGGCAAGAGCTGCAAGAACGCGTCGGCGTGTCCAGGGCGACCATGGTCGAGCGGCTCGATGCGCTCCGCCGGGCCGGCCTCCTGTGCCGGGCCGGGCATCGTGAGTCCAGCGGGGGTCGTAGGGCGGAGCTGCTCGCGGTGAACGACACCGGCCACGCGGCACTCGTTGCCGACCTCGGGCAGAGTCACGCCACGCTCGCCGTGGTGGACCTGCGGGGAACCGTCTTCGCCCGCACCGAGCTGAGGCTGTCTTCTTCGGATTGTCCTAAAAAGACTTTGTCGACGCTTGTGGAGACAGGGAGTTCTCTGCTCGAAGCATCGGGTAAACGGGAAGAGTTGTGCGCGGTGGGACTGTCGGTTCCGGGGCAGGTCGATCACGCCGAGGGCGTTACCGTCGCACCGTGGTCGATGCGGCAATGGAGCGGTGTGCGGCTGCGCGGCCCGTTCGCCGATGCGTTCGGCGTTCCGGTGTTGCTGGAGAACGACGCCAACGCGTTGGCGCTGGCCGACTACTACGCGATGGGCAGGCCCGATGCCACGATGGTGGGCGTGAAGGTTGGCACTGGTATCGGTGCGGGAGTCGTCATCGCGGGGCGACCCCATCGCGGCGAGACCGGGTCGGCGGGTGAGATCGGTCATATGCGCATCGAGGGCAGCGACAAGCGGTGCGCGTGTGGTCGGCGCGGTTGCGTGGCGGCGGAGGCGAGTGGTCAGGCTTTGGTGCGAGCGCTGAGGCCGCACGGTGCCCGCTCGGTGAGCGACGTGGTGCGGTGGGCCAAGGAGGGGCGCGCCGAGGCGGTGGACGCGGTTTCGGCTGCGGGACGGCTCGTCGGCACGGTGCTCGCGACGGTGGTGACCATCGTGAACCCCCGCTACGTGCGACTCGGCGGAGCTGTCGGAGTCCTGACCCCGTTCGTCGAGGCGTTACGGATGACGGTGGAGAGCAACGCCCACACCAGTGCCCTGCGCAAGCTCGACATCGCGGCGACCTCTCTGGGCGACCAAGGTATGTTGGTGGGCCTCTCGGGCCTCGTCGCCGACGAGATGTTGTCCCCGGCGAGGGTCGACGCGCTGAGTGGCGCTTGATGCGGTGGCCCGTGTCCGTCGGACGTGCGGCTACGCAGGCTGCGGACACGACGACGCAGGCTGCGGACACGACGACGCAGGCTGCGGACACGACGTTCTTAACTCGGCGGGGGGCGCTGGGTTGCACCAGAATCTCCGTATGAAGAGCGTGGACGTACTGACCGACGGATTCGAGCGGGTCAAGGAGGCCGTGCACGACGTCGCGCGCGGCCTCGGTGCCTCCGCCCTGAACCATCGGGTCGATTCGCAGGCCAACTCGATCGCCTGGCTGTTGTGGCACCTCACGCGGGTGCAGGACGACCATGTGTCCGAAGTAGCCGGTACTGAGCAGGTATGGCATTCGGGTGGCTGGATCGACCGCTTCGGGCTGCCGTTGTCGCCCGGGGACACGGGATTCGGCCACACGAGTGAGGATGTCGCCGCGGTGCGAGTGAAAACACCGAAGCTGCTGACCGGTTACTACGACGCTGTCCACGACAACACTCTCGAATATCTCGGCGAGCTCGATGACGACGACTTCGACATCGTCGTGGACGAGTCGTGGGAGCCACCTGTCACGTTGGGCGTCCGACTGGTCAGCGTCATCGGTGACAGCCTGCAGCACGCGGGCCAGGCCGCGTACGTGCGTGGGCTGATGCGGCGCTGATCCGGCTGATCCGCCCGCGCCCCGTCGTTCCGGCCGACCTGAGGCTTATGTCCTGGCATACGAGTGGTCGGTGTGCCGTGCTGGGAACACGGGTGCGTGACCGAACGGAGCGGATGTCACGCGGGGGGATCACCGGTTCCGGTGTAACGAACTCACTCGGTGGAGCGCTACCCCTTACGGACGCTCGCCTTCTGTGTGGAGCGCCACTACCGTACGTCTGGTGTGGCTGTTGAAAATACAGTCGCCCCACGCGCTGTGCTTATAGCACATCAAATACCATGATCGTAACCTTTCTGTACGTATCGTCACACGTGTTTTTGGGTTGTTGCAGGTAGGCGCGTTCTGTCCCGACTCGTCAGCTGAGACCGGCAAAGCATTCTGTTACGTTGCCTGAATATGTCCGGAAAGCACTCGGAGCGTGCCAACGGCGATAATCAATCGGCGGGCCACGTTGTGATCGAAACGCCGACCAAGCGGGACGGCGCGGCCCTGTGGCGAATAGCACATGATTCACAAAAGCTGGATCTGAACTCGTCATACGCGTACCTGTTGTGGTGTGTCGATTTCGCCGATACATCGATTATCGCGCGTGTCGACGGAGAAATTGTTGGATTTGTGATCGGATATCGGCGGCCCGCGGAGCCCGAAGCCGCGCTGGTGTGGCAGGTCGCCGTGGATGCCTCCCAGCGGGGTCGAGGTTTGGCGGGCACGCTGCTCGACGAGCTGTTCGGTCGCCTGGTGGACGCGGGAGTGCGTTACCTGGACACCACGATCACGCCTGATAACCAGGCGTCGATTCGGCTGTTCTCCTCGTTTGCCGAGAGGTGGAACGCCACTTTGGAGAGGTCTCGCTTGTTCGAGTCCGACGACTTCCCGGACGAGCACGAGCCGGAAGACCTTTTCCGCATCGGTCCGCTCTCGCGGGTGTGACCGGTCTCGCGGAATTTATTTGTTTCACAATAACAGGAGACTGAGTGACGTGAGCATCTTCGAAACGCTCGAGTCCGAGGTGCGCAGCTACAGCCGTGGCTGGCCCACAGTGTTCGACCGAGCGCAGGGTAGTTGGCTCTACTCAGAAGACGGCAAAGCATACCTGGATTTCTTCGCGGGCGCGGGTGCTCTCAACTACGGGCATAACAATCCGGTGCTGAAGAAGGCATTGATCGATTACATTTCCCGCGACGGCGTGACCCACGCGCTGGACATGTTCACCGCCGCCAAGCGCGACTTCCTGGAAACGTTGAATGACGTCATCCTGAAGCCGCGCGAGATGGAGTACAAGGTCATTTTCCCCGGCCCCGGCGGCGCCAACGCCGTCGAGGCGGCGTTGAAGCTGGCCCGCAAGGTGACCGGCAAGGAGTCGGTCATCAACTTCACCAACGCGTTCCACGGCATGACATTGGGAGCGCTGTCGGTGACGGGTAACTCGATGAAGCGCGGTGGCGCGGGCATTCCCCTCGTGCACGCCACGCCGATGCCGTATGACAAGTACTTCGACGGCGCCTACCCGGACTTCCTCTACTTCGAGCGGTTGCTCGAGGACTCCGGTAGTGGCCTGAACGAGCCCGCCGCGGTCATCGTGGAGACCGTTCAGGGCGAGGGCGGCATCAACGCCGCGCGGCTGGAGTGGTTGAAGGGGCTTTCGGACCTGTGCCAGCGGCACGGCATCCTGCTCATCCTCGACGATGTGCAGATGGGCTGCGGCCGTACCGGCCCGTTCTTCAGCTTCGAGGAAGCCGGCATCAAGCCGGACATGATCTGTCTGTCGAAGTCGATCGGCGGCTACGGCCTGCCGTTGGCGATCACGCTGATCCGGCCGGACCTCGACGTGTGGGCCCCCGGCGAACACAACGGCACGTTCCGCGGGGTCAACCCGGCGTTCGTCACCGCGGCCGAGGCGCTGCGCACCTACTGGCAGGACGGTGAGCTGGAGAAGAGTACCAAGGCGAAGGGCGAGCGGGTGGCGCAGGCATTCACCGAATTGGTGAATCGCTATCCGAAGGCGAACCTGGTAGCCAAGGGGCGGGGACTGGCTCGTGGTCTCGAGTTCGAGAACGGTGAGGTGGCCGGAAAGGTCTGCGCGGCGGCGTTCGACCGTGGTCTACTCATGGAGACCTCCGGCCCCGACGGTGAAGTTGTGAAGCTGTTGCCCGCACTCATCACGACGGAGGACGAGATCGAACAAGGTCTGTCGATCATCAGCGAGTCCGTCGACGCCGTGCTTTCCCGCTGAGCACGGCCAAGGAAATTTTCGATACGCGAAGGAGAAATCTTGATCGTCCGCACGCTCGACGACATCACCGACACCGACGCAGACATCAAGCAGCCGAACTGGCGCAGCAAGCGCATCGTGCTCGCCAAGGACAAGGTCGGTTTCTCGGTACACGAGACCACCTTGTACGCGGGGACCGTCAACGACTTCTGGTACGCCAACCACATCGAGGCCGTGTTCATCATCGAGGGTGAGGGCGAGCTGACGGACAAGGCGACCGGACAGACCTACCAGCTCAAGCCCGGTTCCATCTACGTGTTGAACGAGCACGACCAGCACCAGGTGCGTCCGAAGACGGACATGCGCACGGTGTGCGTCTTCAACCCGCCCATTACAGGTCGTGAGGTGCACGACGAGAACGGGGTCTACCCGCTCGTCATCGAGGACTGACACGTCTGTCCACATCAGGCTTCGTGGGAGCCGCGCCGTGGGTGTGGTTCCCACGAAACCCCGATTCGGTAGCGACTGAAAAGAACGGGGAACGCGAAACACCGATACAGCACGAAAACAGCACAGTGGCACTCGGAGGAGGCGAGTTACCGTGACTCTCGCGGAGAGCCGGACCATCGACAGCTATCCCACTCGTGTCGCCGGTGAGGCGAAGCTACTCGAACGGACGGACCCCACTGTCTGGGGTGCAGCGCAGGACGGCCCGATGGACGCGGCCGCTCTGGCCTCGCACGATGCGAAGGGATACTCGATCATCGAGGGCCTGTTGTCCCCGGCCGAGGTGCAGGGGTACTGGCAGGAACTCGTGCGGCTCTCGTCGGACGAGAAGCTCAAAACCGACGAGCGCGTTGTCACCGAGAAGAAGTCCGGCGATGTCCGGTCGATCTTCGAGGTGCACAAGATCAGTGAGCTGATCGCGGAACTGGCGCGTGACCCGCGGATTCTGGATCGGGCGCAGCAGATCCTCGGCTCGGATGTCTACATGCACCAGAGTCGGGTCAACTACATGCCGGGGTTTCGGGGCAACGGCTTCTACTGGCATTCGGATTTCGAGACCTGGCACGCCGAGGACGGCATGCCGAAGCCGCGCGCGGTGAGCTGCTCCATCGCGTTGACGGACAACTATCCGTTCAACGGCGGTTTGATGGTGATGCCGGGGTCGCAGCGCACCTTCGTGCAGTGTGCCGGGGAGACACCCGAGAATCACTACAAGGAGTCGCTGAAGGAGCAGGAGATCGGCGTTCCGAGCGAGGAGGACATCACCAAGCTCGCGGCCGAGTACGGTACCGACCAGTTCACCGGTCCCGCGGGATCGGTGCTGTTCTTCGACTCCAACATCATGCACGGCTCGGGTAACAACATCACGCCGTATCCGAGGTCGAACATCTTCTTCGTCTTCAACAGTGTCGAGAACACACTGGTGGAGCCTTATGCGGCGAAGAGTCCGAGGCCGTCGTTCATCGCCAGCAGGGACTTCACGCCGTTGACCCGCTGACCCCGTTCGGGCGACACAACCCAACGACACAACTGGACACGAACGGCCGCACCGGGGGGCTTGTAATTACACAGATGCAATCTGTTACTTTAAGTGCACCTCAACGGCGCGGCTGACGAGGTTACCGCCGTCACAGACGGGTGACTCCTTGCTCGGGGTGAGTCCCGGACGTGGGCGACGGTGTGGATTTGCGCGAGTACGGCCCCGCGCCGCCAGATTCGGGACTGGTGGCACGGGGCCGTATTCGTTTCTGTTCGCCCATTCGGTGATTATCGTCCCGATCCGGGCGCGGCTTTAGTCGAACAGGCTCGTCTCCGAACGGATCTCCAACAGTTCGTACACCGGGCGACCGCGGCGGCCGTCGATGGTCGTCGTGCGCACGACTCGCAGCCGTGCCGTTACCGGCCGGTCGAGGTTCTCCTTGATCTCGTCGAGCAGATCGGGTGCCACGGCCCCTTGGATGGTGGTGCCCGTGTCCCGTTCGAGGTAGAAGATCCGGCGACGGGTGCGAACGCCGTCGAGCCTGCCCGACACCGTCTCGTATCCGACGTCTTCGCGCGATTCCCGCAGGCTGCTCTGCAACACGCGGGCCTGCTCGGTGGTCATGCTGCGCATAACCTCCTCGCCCGTCGTTGGGGTGAGGGACAGGGCGATGCTGGAGGTGCGCATGACGGAGTTCACGATGTCGCTCACCGCGTTGCGTACGGTGTCGCGTTGCAGCAGCACGGCGTCAAGTGCGCCGTCGTCGGAGCCGTTCACCGGCAGGAAGTCGCAGAGTTCCTTCACCGCCCGTTCCGACAGGGTCTCGATCCCGTCGGAGATGAGGGCGTCCGGCACGGATGTCTCCGGGAACCCGAAAAACATCGCGTTGCCCGCCTGGCCGCGTTGGATGAGTGGTGCTTTCTCCCGGTCGGAGGGCTGCACCGACGTGATCTCGGTCTGTGGGTTGCGGACGATGTGGCCGATCTTGGCCGTGGCGTCCTGCAACGCCCTGCTGAGGTCGGAGGACGTGTAGGCGTCGAGGTGGGTGGAGTCCAGCACCGACACCCGCAGCAACGGGGAACGTGAAGTGCGTTCGAATTTGGCGTGCGCGGCCAGCGCGGAGGCGCGCGCGAGGTCGTCGAGCCACGTCCCGCCGGGAATGTTGTCGGACACCTGCCGGAAGCTCACCATGTCACCTCCGCGAATCCCTTGACCGATCCCTCGACGGGGCCGCGCGACCACACGGCCTCCCACACGTCCTCGTCACCGGGGTGGCAGAGGAACCCATCCACCAGTCCACTGACGGGTTGTACCTGTTCGAGGTACGTCACCGGCTGTTCGGCGATCACACCACGTAGGGTGAACATCCCGTAGAACAGGGACCGCGCGGGACCGTCGAGGCGCTTGAGGGCGCCCCATTCGTCGGGAAGGAGCACCACGTCGACGTCGTGGGGCACCTCCGCCGAACGGATCGTGAGACTACCGGCGATCCACGCCCTGCCCGACGGGATCAGCCTGCACACCACGCCGAGGTAGCCGCTCAGCGCGCTGAACAGGATCTCCCGTTCATTGCGGTGCGGGGCGTCCCACACGAACCGTTCGTAGATGTCGGAGAGGTCGGCCGGATGCCGCCCGGGCGGGAGAACGTTCTCCGACGTCCAGTGCGGTAGCGGCATGCACGATCCTTACCTGCAGGCGGGAACCGGGACC
>NZ_DAHVQP010000096.1:0-10554 GCF_027317685.1 Saccharomonospora sp. | reverse complement strand
CGCGACGAGGTGGACGCGTTCTTCGACGGCGTACTCAAGCATGAGTTCGACGCCGCCGCGTTCGCCGTGGCGTGAACACCGCCTCCTCCGCCGGGCACGCTTGACTTTGTGGCCTCCTCTCTGGCCATGGAGGCAGGGAGGAGGCCAGCGAACTGTTCCAGCGTCAGTCCCGACCCGGCAGGGAAGTCTTCGTCGTCGAACTCGCAGCCGGGCGATTCGGGAACACCGACCGGGTACGCTTCGGCGTGGTTTGAGTCCTGGTGGCTGAGGTAACCGAACCCGTCCACCACGGCGGCGAACACGTCGTGATCGGTGAAGCCCTGCTCTCGTCCGCGCCGCGCCCGGGTGGGCAACGGGCACGCCGGCGGCGTCGGCCGGTACGCTCGCCACGTGGCTCTAGCGCTGTACCGCAAGTACCGACCGGCGACCTTCGCCGAGGTCGTCGGGCAGGAGCACGTCACCGAGCCCCTGCGCACCGCGCTGGCCTCCGGGCGGATCAACCACGCCTACCTCTTCTCGGGGCCCCGCGGCTGTGGCAAGACGTCGAGCGCGCGGATCATGGCCCGCTCGCTGAACTGCGCGAAGGGGCCGACACCCGACCCGTGCGGCGAGTGCGGCCCGTGCCGGGCGCTCGCCCCCGAAGGGCCGGGCAGCGTGGACGTCACCGAGCTCGACGCGGCCAGTCACGGCGGTGTCGACGACGCCCGGGAGCTGCGCGACCGTGCTTTCTACGCGCCCGCCGAGTCGCGGTACCGGGTGTTCATCATCGACGAGGCCCACATGGTCACGCCGCAGGGCTTCAACGCCCTGTTGAAGATCGTGGAGGAGCCGCCGGAACACCTGATCTTCATCTTCGCCACCACCGAGCCGGACAAGGTGCTCACCACCATCCGCTCGCGCACGCACCACTATCCGTTCCGGCTCATCCCGCCGGGCGCCATGCGCGAGTTGCTGGAACGCAACGTCGCCGCCGAAGGCGTTCCGGTGGAGCCCTCGGTGTATCCGCTGGTGATCCGCGCGGGCGGAGGGTCGGCGCGCGACACACAGTCGGTGCTGGACCAGCTACTCGCCGGCGCGGGGCCCGAGGGAGTGACGTACGAGCGCGCGGTGGCGTTGCTGGGTGTCACCGACTCGGCACTCATCGACTCGATGATCGACGGGCTGGCCGACCAGGACGCGAAGAGCGTGTTCGGCACGATCGACCGGCTCACCGAAGCCGGCCACGACCCGCGCCGCTTCGCCACCGACCTGCTCGACCGCCTGCGTGACCTGCTTCTGCTGCGCTCGGTGCCCGACGCCGCCGACAACGGCATGGTCTCGGCCCCCGCGGAACAGCTCGAACGCATGGCGGAACAAGCGCAACGCCTGAGCCCCGGAACGTTGACCCGCTACGCGGAGATCCTGCACAACGGCCTGCTGAAGATGCGGGGAGCCACGTCGCCGCGGCTGGTGCTCGAACTGCTGTGCTCCCGAATGCTGTTGCCCGAGGTCTCCGACGACGAGGCCTCGATGCTGCAACGCCTCGAACGGCTCGAACGCAAGATCGCCACCGGGGTGCCCGCCGCACTGCCCGCCCAGGGCACGGCCTCGGCCGAACCCGCCCCCACCCGGCCCACGTTCGAACGGCCGTCGCAGCGAACAGCGCGGGAACAGGAAACCGGTGCCGCGGCCGAGCAGCCACGCCGGGACGGCGGCACGGCCGGTGCGGCGAACACCGCCGGGCCACAGCGTCCGGAACCGCGCACCGCGCCCGTGCAGGCCGCACCGGCGGCACCGACCCCGCCTGCGGCGCAGACTCCACCGGCCCAGCCGACTCCGCAGTCTTCGCCGGGTGCGCAGTCCGGTCAGTCGGACGTCGCCACACTGCGCCAGCACTGGCCACAGGTGCTCGCCGTCGTGCGGACCATGAGCCGCAGCACCGAGGCCCTGCTCACCGGGGCGTCCGTGCACAGCGTCGAGGGGAACATGGTCGTACTGACCCACCCGGCTCAGCCGCTCGTGCGACGACTGTCGGAACAGCGCAACACCGAGTGCATCGCGCGCGCACTGACCCAGGTGGTGTCGGGCGAATGGACCGTGCGCTGCGTGCACCCGAGTGTGCTCGCGTCGGCGGGCCAGGCGCCCTCCTCGACGGCTTCGGCGGCACAGCAGCCCGCGGGCGGGGCCCCGCAACGGCCACAACGCACCTACCAACGGCCGACCAGGCCCTCGCAGGACACGGCGGACGGTGGGCAGCGCAAACCCGCCGTGACCACCACCGAGCCGGACATTCCGCTGCCGCCCGAACCCGACGACGATGAGTACTACCCGCCCGCCGAGACGGATACCGCGGCAACCGACCCGGAATCCTCGCAGGAACCGGAGCCGATCGACCCCGAGGCCCGTGCGCAGAGACTGCTCTCGGAACACCTCGGCGCTCGCCGGGTCGACTAGGGCCTCGGGCACTGCTCCGCGGGCACTGCGCCACGAGCTGCTGGGCCCCGACACGGAGGGCGCAGCGGCGGGGGAGAACGAGAACCGGTCGAACCGGACAGGCCGGCCTATGGGGACCCGGCTTCGGGGGCGGTGGGAAGCGGCTAGGCTGGGCAGTCGAGGTGCGGCGCACCCTCCACGTGCAAGTAACGCGAAGAGAATCGGATAGCCACATCATGGTGCAACCCGGCGGCGGAATGCCCGATATGCAGCAGATCCTGCAGCAGGCGCAGAAGATGCAGGAACAGCTGGTCACGGCGCAGCAGGAGTTGGCGAACGCCGAGGTGACCGGCACCTCCGGCGGCGGGCTGGTCACCGCCACCGTCAGCGGGGGGCTGGAACTCAAGGCACTGTCGATCGACCCGAAGGTCGTCGACCCGGAGGACACCGAGACGCTGTCCGATCTCGTGGTGGCGGCCGTGCGCGACGCGATGAACAATGCGCAGCAGCTCACCGAGGAGAAGCTGGGCCCGCTCGCCGGAGGTCTCGCCGGTGGCATGCCCGACCTCGGTGGATTCGGACTTCCTGGATAACGGGTGTACGAGGGCGTCGTTCAAGATCTGATCGATGAGCTCGGGCGGTTGCCCGGCATCGGTCCCAAGAGCGCACAGCGCATCGCTTTCCACCTGCTGGCCTCCGACCCGGCCGACCTCGCTCGGCTGCAGGAGGTACTCGGCAAGGTGCGTGAGGGCGTGCGGTTCTGCGAGGTGTGCGGCAACGTCTCCGAAAAGGAGCGCTGCCGCATCTGCTCCGACCCGCGCCGTGATGTGAGTGTCATCTGCGTGGTGGAGGAGCCGAAGGACGTACTCGCGGTGGAACGCACCCGCGAGTTCCGAGGCTGCTACCACGTGTTGGGCGGCGCCCTCGACCCGTTGTCGGGGGTGGGGCCGGACCAGTTGCGGATCAGGGAACTGTTGTCCCGCATCGGCGCCGACGAGGTGGCGGAGGTCATCATCGCCACCGACCCCAACACCGAGGGCGAAGCCACGGCGACGTACCTGGTGCGGATGCTGAAAGACTTCCCGGGGCTCACGGTGACACGGTTGGCGTCCGGCCTGCCGATGGGTGGTGACCTGGAGTTCGCCGACGAGCTCACGCTCGGGCGGGCGTTGTCCGGCCGCCGTGCCCTCTGACGTCGACCCGAAGTTTCGGCCGCGCCGCACGCAGGTGGAAGACGTGGCGGACGCGGTGTCGGCGGCGCCTCCACGGCTCGGCGCGGTGCGGCTGGTGGCCGTCGACGGCCCCTCCGGGTCCGGCAAGTCGGCCTTCGCGCGGAAATTGACCGCGGAACTGCGAAACCGCGGAGTGCACGCGGAGCTCGTCAGTACCGACGACTTCGCCACCTGGGACGACCCCGTTTCGTGGTGGCCGAGGCTGGCCGAAGTGCTCGACCGGATCGCCGTCGGGCTGCCCGGCCGCTACCGCGCCTGGGACTGGTCGACCGGCGAACCGCGCCCCGGTGCCGAGGTGCGGGTCGCGGTGCCCGACGTGCTCGTGGTGGAAGGCGTGTCGTCGGGGCGGGCCTCGATTCGGCCCAGGCTGTCTCGGTTGTGCTGGGTCGAGGTACCGAATCCCGAAAAACGTCTGGAGCGCGCGGTGGCTCGGGACGGCGAGGCCGCCAGGCCGATGCTTCAGGCGTGGCAGCGATTCGAGCGGGGCTGGTTCGCGGTGGACGAGGCCAGACGCCATGCCGACGATGTCATCCAGCCCGCACACGAATGATCGCCACGATCCCGCCCGGATCCGGGCGTAGCAGACCGAGCACAGTGGGTAGTCGGCCGGTCCGTAGTCGGAGCAAGAGGCGAGTGGTTACCCAACTGTGACCAACTCTGCGTAAGCGTCGCTTCGCGTCGGCCGTCGCGGGCAATGGTGTGGACAACACCGCCCACAACAGGCGAAACGTATTTCCCTCCACGTGGTCTCGACCACTTGCCAAGATCAATGACCAGCGCTTATCCGTTCCACTGGGCCGAAAGTGGCATGGGGTCTTGATGTCGAGGTCTTAAGTAAGCGAGTGATAACCGCTAAGGTCTGCCACCATCCGCGTGCACTCTTTCGGTGGACGCGACCCGAACCGATGCCTTTGCTCAAGGGGGGCCAACATGCTCCAGCCACGGGTGGCTCGACCACGCCGCTTAGCCCTGATCGGGCTCGCGGGCGCACTCGCGGTCTCACTGTCGGCGTGCGCTGAATCCCAACGTGATTCCAGTGGGGGCGGTGACGGCGGCACGCTGGTGTTCGGCGTCGCGGGCGCTCCGGCCAATTTCGATCCCTTCTACGCCTCCGACGGCGAGACGTTCCGGGTGACCCGGCAGATCGTGGAGAACCTCGTCGGCATCGAACCCGGCACGGCCGAACTCGAACCCGAGCTGGCCAAGAGCTGGGAACCGAACGAGGACGGCACCGTCTGGACCTTCGAGCTCCAGAAGGACGTGCAGTTCCACGACGGCACACCGTTCGACGCCGAAGCCGTGTGCGCCAACTTCGAGCGGATGTACAACCAGACCGGTGCGGGTGCCTCGCCCGCGTTGTCGTACTACTGGGTGGAGAACTTCGGTGGCTTCGCCGACGAGGACAAGACGTCGCTGTACGACGGGTGCGAGGTCAAAGACGAGCACACCGTCGACGTGAAGCTCACCCGGTACACGGCCGACTTCCCGACAATGTTGTCGCAGGACTCGTTCGCCATGCAGAGCCCGACGGCGATGGAGGAGTACAACGCCAACGACGTCAAGGCTGAGGGCGACAGCTTCGTGTTCTCGGAGTACGCCCAGAAGCACCCCACGGGCACGGGGCCGTTCAAGTTCAACGGCTACGACTCCGCCAACGGCACCATCGAGCTGGTCCGCAACGACGACTACTGGGGCGAGCCGGCCGAACTCGACAAGCTGATCTTCCGGATCATCCCCAACGAGACGGCACGCAAGCAGGAGCTGGAAGCCGGGAACATCGACGGTTACGACTTCCCGTCGCCCGCCGACTGGGCCGCGTTGGAGGACGCCGGATTCAAGGTCGAGATCCGGGACCCGTTCAACATCCTCTACCTGGGCATCACGCAGAACGAGAACCCGGCCCTGAAGGAGTTGAAGGTACGCCAGGCGCTGGCACACGCGATCGACCGGGAGACCCTCGTCTCGTCGATCATGCCGGAGGACTCCGAGGTCGCCAAGCAGTTCTATCCCGACACGGTGGACGGCTACGCCGACGATGTGCAGGAGTACCCGTACGACCCGGAGAAGGCCAAGCAGCTGCTGGCCGAGGCCGGTCACGAGGACCTGACCGTAGAGCTGTGGTACCCGACCCAGGTCACGCGGCCCTACATGCCGAACCCCGAGGCTATCTTCGGTGCCATCAAGGAGGACCTGGAGGAGGCCGGCATCACCGTGGAACCGGTCAGCAAGCCCTGGAACGGCGGTTACACCGACGACATCGAGTCGGCGCGGGCCCAGCTGTTCCTGCTCGGCTGGACCGGTGACTACAACTCGCCGAACAACTTCATCGGGACCCTCTTCGGCACGACGGACAACCAGTTCTACACCGGTGGTTCGTCGTGGGGTGAGGAACTCGCGGAAGCTCTCGACGAGGCGGACACCATTGTGGACGATGCTGAGCGGGAGGCGGCCTATCAGGACATCAACCGTAAGCTGATGTCCGAGTACCTGCCCGCCGTTCCGTTGACGCACTCCCCGCCCGCGATGGTCGTGCGTCCCGAAGTCGAGGGGCTGATTCCCAGCCCGTTGACCAAGGAAGAATTCGCAACGGTCACTATCTCGGAGTAGTAGCTAACCAGTGCTCCGCTACGCGTTTCGACGAGTACTGCAACTCGTGCTCGTCCTGTTCATTCTGTCGGTGCTGCTCTTCGCCTGGCTGCGGGCACTGCCGGGAGGGCCGGTCTCGGCCCTCCTCGGCGACCGCGGCACGGCGGAGAGCCGCGCGCAACTACGCGAGGAACTCGGGCTCGACGAGCCGATCTTCGTCCAGTACTTCTCCTTCCTCGGCCGGGCGCTGACCGGCAACTTCGGTAACTCCACCGGAGTCACCCCGGGAACGCCCGCGCTGGAGGTGTTTCTGGAGCGGTTCCCGGCCACGCTCGAACTCAGTTTCGTGGCCATCGTCCTCGCACTGATCACGGCGATTCCCCTCGGTTACCTGGCCGCCCGCCGTCGCGGTGGTTGGTTGGACAACGCTGGCATCCTCAGTTCGCTGGTGGGGATCTCCGTCCCGATCTTCTTCTTCGCGTTCCTGCTGAAGTGGATCTTCGCGATCGAGCTCGGCTGGCTACCCACGGGCGGTAGGCAGACCGTCGGTATCGACGCCACCAGAGTCACCGGGTTCTTCGTGCTCGACGGCATCCTCACGCAGGAGTGGGACGCCGCCTGGGACGCGCTGGTGCACCTGATCCTGCCCGCGATCGCGCTGGCGTCGATCCCGTTCGCGGTCATCTTCCGCATCACGAGGGCATCGGTGCTGGATGTGCTGGACGAGGACTACGTGCGGACGGCGCGGTCCAAGGGGCTGACCAAGCGGGTGATCCGGGACCGGCACATCCTCCGCAACTCGTTGTTGCCCGTGGTGACGACCGTGGGTCTGCAGACGGGTTCGCTGTTGTCGGGGGCGGTGCTCACCGAGACCGTGTTCGCTTGGCACGGCATCGGAGAGGCACTCGCGCTCGGATTCGAACGCAAGGACTTCCCCGTGCTCCAAGTGGTCATCATCGCCGGGGCGGCGTCGTATGTGTTGATCAACCTCTTGGTCGACCTGTCGTACGCGCTGATCGATCCGCGCATTCGTACGGCGCAGAAAGTGGGGTCGTGAGTGATGGCCTCGCGAGCTACGAAGATCGACGAACTCGCGGCTACCGCGGGTCGGTCCACTGTGGTCGACGAACCGGGCGCCGGTGGGTCCGGAGACGAAGGACAGAGCCTCCTCAAGTCGGCCTGGCGCAGGCTACGGCGCAACCCGATGTTCCTGGTCGGTGCTGCGATCATCGGCCTGTTCGTGCTGGTGGCGGTGCTGGCCCCGTGGTTGGCCCCGCACGACCCGGCGATGCGGCTGTTGGAAGACCAGGTCTCCAACGCGAAGAACCAGATCCCACCGTCGCAGCCGGGCCACCCACTGGGCGGCGACCAGTACGGCCGCGACCTGCTGTCCCGCATCCTGCTGGGTTCGCAGCAGACGCTTCTGGTGGCGTTGTTGGCCACCGTGATCGGATTGGGCATCGGCACGGTGCTGGGCACACTCGCCGGTGCCTTCGGCGGTTGGGTCGACACTGTGGTGATGCGCATCGTCGACGTGATGCTGTCGATCCCGTCGCTGCTGCTGGCCGTGTCGATCGGCGCGTTGTTCGTGACACAGAGCCAGTTCTCGGTGATCCTCGCCGTCGCCATCGTGCAGGTGCCGATCTTCGCGCGACTGTTGCGCGGCACGATGCTGTCGGTCCGGGAGAGCGACCACGTGCTGGCCGCCAAGGCCCTCGGCATCAAACGCGGTGCCATCGTGTTCCGGCACATCCTGCCGAACTCGCTGGGCCCGGTGATCGTGCAGTCCACGCTGGTGCTGGCGATCGCGATCCTGGACGCGGCGGCGCTGTCGTTCCTCGGCCTCGGAGCCGCGGACGACTCGATCCCGGAATGGGGGCAGATGCTCGGTAACGCACAGGACTACTTCGACACGCAGCCGCACTTGGCCTTCTGGCCGGCGGCGTGCATCGTCGTGGTGGCCTTGGGCTTCACCCTCATCGGTGAGTCGATGCGGGAAGCCCTCGATCCTCGGCAACGGCGGTGATGGAATGGCTCTGCTGGAAGTACGCGACCTGTCGGTGACGTTCCACCGCAAGGGGGAACCACCGACCACCGCTGTCGACTCGATCTCCTTCGACGTGGAGCCGGGACAGACCGTGGGACTCGTGGGCGAGTCGGGCTGCGGCAAGTCGGTCACCTCGCTGGCGATCATGGGGCTGTTGCCGGAACGTTCGGCCAAGGTGAACGGTTCGGTGACCTTCGCCGGTGAACAACTGCTGGGGCTCAGCCAGCGGGAGATGGACGAGCGCCGGGGCGAGGACCTGAGCATGGTGTTCCAGGACCCGCTGTCGTCGCTCAACCCTGTGGTGACCATCGGCGTGCAGATCACCGAGGTGCTGCTGCGACACCGCGAACTCACCCGCAGACAGGCCAAGGTCGAGGCCATCGACCTGCTCGGCCGGGTGGGTATCCCGGACCCGACACGGCGGATGAACGAGTACCCGCACCAGTTGTCGGGCGGCATGCGGCAGCGCGTGTTGATCGCCATCGCGTTGGCGTGCGAGCCGAGGCTGCTCATCGCCGACGAACCCACGACCGCGCTCGACGTCACTATCCAGGCGCAGATCCTCACGTTGCTGCGCGAGCTGGTGACCGAGACCGGAACGGCGCTCATCATGATCACGCACGATCTCGGCGTGGTCGCCGGGCTGTGTGACCAGGTGAACGTGATGTACGGCGGGCGGATCGTGGAACGCGCGCAGCGCCACGAACTGTTCGCCCGGCCCCGGCATCCGTACACCCACGGGCTGCTCGCCTCGATCCCCAGGCTGAACGCGCCGAGGGGCGAGAGGCTGGTGCCCATCAAGGGCTCGGTGGCCGACAACATCCCGTGGTCGGGCGGGTGCGCGTTCGCGCCGCGTTGCCCGAACGCTGTGGAGGCGTGCTGGTCCGAAGCACCGGAACTGGCCGCCGACGCCGCTGGACACACCGGACTGCTGCGGTGCCACAACCCGGTGGGGGCCACCGTGGCGGAGGGAGCACGATGACCGACGAAGCCGCACGGACCGACCACGCGGACGAGCGGGAACTGCTGGTCCTCGACGACGTCAAGGTGCATTTCCCCATCAAACGGGGCGTTCTGTTCGACCGCACCGTCGGCCACGTCTACGCCGTGGACGGCGTGAGCCTGCGCGTGAACCGGGGCGAGACGTACGGTCTCGTCGGCGAGTCGGGCTGTGGCAAGACCACGCTCGGCCGAGCGTTGCTGCGGCTCATCGAGCCCACCTCGGGCACCATCACCTTCGACGGGACGGACCTGTCCTCGTTGAAGGGCGAGAACCTGCGCACCATGCGCAAGCGGATGCAGATGGTGTTCCAGGACCCGCTGTCGAGCCTCGACCCGCGCCAATCGGTGGAGTCGTTGCTGGTGGAAGGGATGCGGGCCCACGGGCTCGCCACCGACCCGGAACGGACGCGGGCCAGGCTGAAGGAACTGCTGACGGCGGTCGGGCTGCCCGTGAGCGCGTTGCGGAAGTACCCGCACGAGTTCTCGGGAGGTCAGCGGCAGCGCATCGGTATCGCCAGGGCGTTGGCTCTGCAGCCGGACCTGATCGTGGCCGACGAACCGGTGTCGGCGCTGGACGTGTCGGTGCAGGCGCAGGTGATCAACCTGCTGGAGGACCTGCAGGACGAGTTCGGGCTCACCTACGTGGTGATCGCCCACGACCTGGCCGTGGTGCGCCACATCTCCGACCGCATCGGCGTGATGTACCTGGGGGCGCTCGTGGAGGAGTCCGACGCCGACTCCCTCTACGAACAGCCGCTGCACCCGTACACGAAGGCGCTGCTGTCGGCGATCCCCACACCCGACCCGGTGGTGGAGGACAGCCGCGAGCAGATCCTGCTCTCCGGCGACCTGCCCTCCCCTGCCGACCCGCCCAGCGGTTGCCGTTTCCACACGCGCTGCCCGTGGAGGCAGGAGACGTTGTGCGACACCGACCGGCCCGAACTGCGCGAGGTGGGGGACGGGCACCGCGTGGCCTGCCACTACGCGGAGGACATCCTGTCGGGACGCTTGACGCCGCGTGCCGAGTCCGGACAGGAACCGGTCTCGGCCTGAACCGGCCGTCGTGGTCGGCGGGACAGCGATCCCAACAGCACCCCGCCGACCACGACGACACAGGCGGCGAGTTCCACGACGGTGGGGCGTTCACCGAGGACGACGAACGCCGCCGTCAGGCCCACCACCGGCACGAGCAGCGAGAACGGGGCCACGGTGCTGGCGGGGTTGCGGCTGAGCAGGACGGTCCAGATACCGGAACCGACCACCGTGCCGAGCACG
>NZ_DAHVQP010000079.1:0-22359 GCF_027317685.1 Saccharomonospora sp. | reverse complement strand
CGGGAGGGCTGGCTGCGATGGGCGCGGCGAAGGCCGCTGCCGACACTGCGGTGAGACTCGGCGCTGCCGGCTCATGGTCCTTCGACAAGGAGGAGATCGAGGCGGTCATCGCAGACTGGAAGGAGCTGCTCGAGCAACTGAAAGAGGACAGAGTGGAGTTCTCCATGTTGAGCACAACTTCTGCTCATCCTTCCGAGGATCAACCCAGTAGCGCCTTCGTTAAGTCGCTCTACGATGGTATTGCCGCACTGGAAGAGTCAAATTTCTCTATGGAGAAATATGTTTCCGAGTTCATTGAAAAACTCGAGGAGGCAAAAAGTTCAATCGGTCAGTCTGACTCTGATGGTGCCTCCGCGTTCGGCTCGGGAAACATGGGAGAAGTGTGACAGTGCGGAAAATACTATCCTGTAGTGCTGTTCTATTGGCTGCTTCGGGAATTTCTTCTGGTTGCTCTTCTGAGGAGTCTGGAACGCCGTCCGCTCAAGTTCCCGCTACTTCAGAAGTATCCAGTTCCACGGACCCTCCCCTCGGGGGCTATCCAATTCCGGAATCATTGGACCTGTCCCCATTTTCCTCGATGCCGTGCGATCTTGTTCCGCAGGAAATCCTGGGTGAGCTTGGATACGATTCCGAGGGAACTGCAAAATTAGAGGAATCCGATACTGTCGCTGCCTGGACCGGTCCCGCCTGCTTTTGGCAGGCGCGGGAAGGTGAGGAAGGTCTCCTGACCGTTACTATCCTATCCGGAAATGCTGAAAGAGGGTTCGGAGGATTGGCGGGCCTTCGGTCTCTTTATGAGCAGGGGGAATTCGCTTACTGGGAGGATGCGACAGTTCTCGATTACCCTGCTGCCTATGTGAGTCAGTGGGATCGACGTGCTGATGGCGAGTGCGGAATTTCTGTCGGGGTTTCCGAGGAAATGGCTTTTTCGGTGGTGGCGAGTTTCTATAAAGAAAATCCCGACAGGGCTTGCTCTGTGGTGAGTGAAGTGGCGGAGGATGTTGTCGGCAATTTGAGGGGAGAAGCCTGATATGTGGTCTGGGATTCGGGCGGAGCAAATTTACGAGAACTTCAAAAATGGTCACGGGACTAGCGGTATGGAAAGCGTTGCCGATGTTCTGGTGCAGCTTCGGCAGAGCTATGAGGACCGTGCCATAGCGATTAAGCAGATTCAGGAGCGGATGGAGTCCGGGTGGACTGGGGCTGCGGGTGCGGCGGCGGTGTCGGGGGCTGGTCCGCTTGTGCCTGCTTTGCAGGAGTCCGCTGAGAACATGGAGCGTACTTTTGCGTCTGTGTCCAAGCAGGCTCAGGCGTGGAATCAGACCGCGAACTCTGTTGAGCCCGTGCCTCCGGCTCCGGAGAAACCGAACTGGTGGGACAACGCCATCACCCTCGGCGGGGCTTCGGACAACTATGAGAAGGGCCTGGCCGAACACAACCGGGCCGCACAGCACAACGTCGACGTCATGAAGAAGTACGAAGCGGTCACGTCGGCGAACCAGCAATTCCCCCGCGCCTACACCACCCTGACCCCCAGCGGCGTCCCGATCAAGATCGACACGACTGCGCCCAGCGCCGTCAGCACCGACGTGTCCGCCACACCCGAGGTTCGCAGCGTGGCGGGCGGCGCACCGGCCGGATCCGGACCGTCCACCGGCGCGGCCCCGATCGTGGGCACCGCCCCCTACCCCGGACGTGCCGGAGGCAGCGGCCCCGTCCCCGGTGGCGGCGCGCCCGTGCAGCCGAACGCACCCGCAGGCGGCGGTGGCGGCGCGACGCCGGCACCCGGCTACGCGGCCGCACCCATCGGCGGCGGACAGGGCCAGGACACGAACCGTCGCGGCAGCGCCAAGCCGGGCGCCAAACCGGGCACCACACCACGCACCGGCGCCAACACCGGACGCGCCGGAAGTCGCCTCTACGGAGGCGGGGGAGCCGCCTCCACCACAGGTGGCCAAGGCGGCCAGGGCGGTGCGGGCGCCCGCGTCGCCGGCGGTGACGCCGCGGCCAGGGGTGGCGTTGCCGGAACCCCTCGCGCCACGGGAACCGGGCCGATCGGCGGAGCAGCCGCCGCGCTGGGCGACCCCGCCCGAGGTGCGGCGGGCGGCGCACGCGGCGCGGGCATGGCCCCCATGGGCGCCGCCGGAGCCGGTCGAGGCCAAGGCGACGAGGACAAGGAACACCAGCGCGCCTCCTACCTGCAGGAAAACGACCCCGATGAGGCATTCATCGGCGACCTCGGCAAAACAGCACCCCCGGTGATCGGTCAGTGAACGAAAAACACGTCACCCTCTCAGTCGGGGCCCTCGCCGGCGCCGTCGAACGCGAGGGCCTCGGCACACTGCACCTGGCACTGCAGCCCGAGCCCATGTGGATCCCACAGGAAGAACAGGCCTCGGCGCGCTCCGCGTTGGACAACGAGCTGCTCGAAGCGGGACTGCTCGACCGACGCGGCCGCCTCGACCCCGACTTCCTCGACTGGCTACCCGTACTCACCAACGCCGCGATCGAGTACTACGGCTGGCTGTCCCAGGAAGACGGCCCCACCTGGAGCGTGCTCGCCGCGTCCCGGGGACTGCAAGGCGTGCTCGCCGTACGCGAAGGCGACCGGGTGACCCTCACCGTCGCCGACCACACCGACCTGCCCGCCACACTCGTACGTCAACTCCCCGACGTAGGACCCGGCGGCGGCAGCCGCTGGGTGGTGCGGGTCACCGACTTCAAAGAAGCCCTCCAACACACCCACCACGACCGGGCGGTGGCCGCCGTCGTCGCCGAGATCTCCAAAGTCATGGAACGACCCGCCTACGGTGGGGGCGAACTGTACGTGGCGGAACGCGACCCCTCCGGGCACCGCCACACCCTGCGCAACCCCCTGCACTACGTCGACACCGACTGGGGCCGCTACCTCAATCACCGCGTCCGAACGGGCGACGAAGAGGAACTCCGCGTCCAACCCGCCGACGCGGCGACCCTGGCGGCCACGCTCGAATCGTTGCGCAGCCACCTCGTCAGGACACAACACGCCTGACGTCTCACCGGCCGCGGCGGACCAGGTCGAAACACACCACCGCCGCGGCCGCCGACACGTTCAACGACTCCACATCACCCGGCATGGGAATCGACACCCAGCCCGCCACCGAATCCGCCACGGCGACGCTGACCCCATCGGTCTCCCCGCCGAGCACGAACGCCACCCGCGACGGGACACTCACGTCGAACAACGACGTGGTGTCCACGTCGGCGCGCGTGCCGAGCGCGTAGACGGTGTAACCAGCCTCGACGAGCAGCTCGACGGCCTCCACCGCCGTCGCACACCGCAACACGGGCGCACGGAAAGCCACCCCCGCCGACGCCTTCACCACCAACGGATCGAGCGCGGCCACACCACGACGCGGCACCACCACACCGGGAATCCCGGCGGCCGTGGCGGTACGCAGGATCATGCCGACGTTCGCAGACGTGGTGATGCCGTCCAGCACCAACACCGGCGACGGCGGTGTCCGGCCCTCCAGCGCCGCCGAGAGCGGACGCATCCGAGGCGCCACCACATCGGCGAGCACACCCTGATCCTGCTTGCCGTTGCCCGCCAGCACCTTCACCCGATGAGCGCTGGCGCGTCGCACCGGCACGCCCCGGGCCTCGGCGGCGCGTTGGATCTCGGCGACCGCAGGACCACGAACGGTATCGGCCATGATCACTTTGTCGACGTCGAGGGCCGGGTCGCGCAAAGCCTCCAACACGGGTTTGCGCCCGTACACGGTCAGAAAGCGGTCCTTCGGCGAGGTCGCCTGCTTGTCACCCACATCGCCCAGTCTCCCAGCACGCGAGGGCACCGCCGCTGTCCGGGCTCGCAGCCACAGCGTCCGGGGGCGGATTCTGTCAGGATCGGCGTCATGGCCGACCGTCTCTCCGCGCTGGACGCGTCCTTCCTCTACGTGGAGGAGTCCTCCGTGCCCATGCACGTGGGCAGCGTGGCGATCCTGCGACGGCCTCCTGGCACAGGGCTCGACTACGCTCGGGTGCGGGCGTTGATCTCGCGGCGTCTGGCGTATCTGCCGCGCTACCGGCAGCGTGTCCAATTCGTGCCCGGACGCCTCGCCAGGCCGCTGTGGCTCGACGACACCGACTTCGACATCAGCTACCACGTGCGGAGGTCGGCGCTGCCCGCGCCCGGCAACGACACGCAACTGTTCGAACTGGTCGCCCGTCTGTTGGCACGTCCCCTGGACCGGGACCGTCCGCTGTGGGAGTGCTACTTCGTGGAGGGGCTGGAAGGCGACAGGGTGGTGCTGGTGACGAAGACGCACCAGTCGCTGGTGGACGGAACCGACACGCTCGACCTCGCGCAGTTGGTCCTGGACGCGGAACCGACCGAGCCCGAGGCTGCCACCGAGCCCGCAGCGGCCACGGACGACGCCACCTGGGCCGGTTGGCGACCCTCGCCCCGCCCGGGGCGTGCGCGGCTGTTGTTCGACGCGGTCACCGACACCCTGCGCCGTCCCGGCGAGGTCGCGGAGAACGTCCGCAACGCCGCCAAGGACGTCGCCAGCACGGCGGAACGTGCGTTCGACGTCGTCGGGGACGTGGCCACCACCGTCCGTTCCCTCGTGCGTCCCGCGCCACGGGGGCCGCTGAACACGCGGGTCAGCGGTGGGCGCGTGTTCAGCGGCGTGTCCGCCGACCTCGACGAGCTGCGCGCCATCCGACAGCGCCACGGCGGCACGATCAACGACGTCGTGTTCGCGGTGGTGACCGGTGCACTACGGCAGTGGCTGTTGTCGCGCGGAGTGCCGTTGGAACACACGACCACGGTGCGTGCGCTGGCCCCGTTGGCCGTGCATCCGACGGAGAACGCGGAGCTTTCGTCGATCGCGTTACTGGGTAACCGAGTCGACCCGTGCCTGGTGGACCTGCCGGTGGGCGAGCCGTATCCGGTACTGCGCCTGCAGCGCGTCGCGCACACGATGGGGCAGCAGGTGCGGACACGTCGGTCGGTGGCGGCCCGGGCCATGGTGCGGGTGAGCGGGTTCGCGCCCGCCACCATGCATTCGTTGGCCGCGCGGGCGGCGAGTTCGCTGTCGGGGCGGTTGTTCGACGTGGTGGTCGCCAACTCGCCGGGGCCGCAACATCGGTTGTACGCGGGGGAGGCGGAGCTGGAACGGATCTACCCCGTGTTGCCGTTGTCCCGCGACCAAGCGTTGGCCATCGGCGTCACGTCCTACCATGATGGTGTCTACTTTGGACTAAATGGGGATCGGAAGGCGTTGTCGGACATCTCGATGCTCGCGGGGAAGATCACCGAAGCGATCGAGGAACTGAAAGGGACGAACTGGTGAGGATCTACGTGCCTGCCACCATCGGCATGCTGAGGCAACTACTCGACGCCGGGGAGCTGACCCCCGTGGGGGGAACGGCGTTCGCGTTGACCCCGGCCTTGCGCGAGTCCTACACCAGCGGCTCGACGGAAGAACTGGAGTACGTCGCCCTGACCGACGCCGCCCGAGCGTCCTTGCGGCTGCTCGCGGTCGACCAAGACCCGGAGGACACCGACGACGGGCAGGAACCGCTCCGGCGCGTGGTGGTGTCGGCCGATGTCGAGGACGTGACGCTGCGGCCCGACCTCGACCACGCCGTGGTACGCGTGTCCGGGTCGGTGCCCATGGACGCCATCGCGGCCATCCACGTGGACACCCCCGAGGCGGAGCGGGCCGTGCGGGCCGCGGCGGCCGTGATCGACGACGCCGACCTGGGCGACGAGGACGCCGAATTGGCGCTCGGAGACGTCGAGGACCACGAACTGGCCTGGTACGCCACGCAGGAACTGCCGTTCCTCCTCGAACTCATGTAAGCATGGGCCTGCGCACCGCCCACAAGGCGGACCAACACGGAAAGCGAGACACACCATGGACGCTGTGACATCCGTTCCCGTGCCGGCCAACGAACCGGTTCGCACGTACGCACCGGGAACCGCGGAGCGGGAATCCCTGCAGGCCCAGCTGGCCGAACTCGAAAGCGAGCGGCACGAACTGCCGCAGACCATCGGGGGCCGCCGCCGCATGGCCGGTGGCGACCCGTTCGACGTCGTACAACCCCACGACCACGGGCATGTGCTCGGCGTCAGTGCGCAGGCCACCGATTCCGACGTGGCCGACGCGGTGGCGGCGGCCAAGGACGCGGCCCGCGACTGGAGTGAGCTGCCGTTCGACGAGCGCGCGGCGGTGTTCCTGCGGGCGGCCGACCTCATCGCGGGCCCCTACCGCGACACCCTGAACGCGGCGACGATGCTCGGCCAGTCCAAGTCGGTGCAGCAGGCCGAGATCGACGCGGCGTGCGAGCTCATCGACTTCCTGCGGTTCAACGTGTCCTACGCGCGGCGCATCCTGGCCGAACAGCCGAACTCGGTGCCAGGCGTGTGGAACCGGATGGAGTACCGGCCGCTCGACGGTTTCGTCACGGCCATCACGCCGTTCAACTTCACGGCCATCGCGGGCAACCTGCCCAGCTCACCCGCGCTGATGGGCAACACGGTGGTGTGGAAGCCCACGCCGTCGCAGCAATTGGCCGCCCACTACACCATGCAGGTGTTCGAGGAGGCCGGCCTGCCGCCCGGCGTGATCAACATGGTGACCGGGGACGGACAGGCCGTCAGCGAGGTCGCCCTCACCGATCCCGGTTTCGCTGGATTGCACTTCACCGGCTCGACGGCGACGTTCAAGCTCCTGTGGCGCACCATCGCCGACAACCTCGACACCTACGGTTGCTATCCGCGCATCGTCGGGGAGACCGGCGGCAAGGACTTCGTGGTGGCGCATCCGTCGGCGAACGTGGACAAGCTGGTGGCGGCGCTGGTGCGGGGCGCGTTCGAGTACCAGGGACAGAAGTGCTCGGCGGCCTCGCGGGCGTATGTGCCGGCGTCTCTGTGGAAGTCCGGACTGCGGGAGCAGTTGGCCGAGGTGACGAAGACCGTGTCCTACGGCGATGTCACCGACCTCTCCCACTTCGGTGGCGCGGTGATCAACGCGAAGGCGTTCGCCAAACACCGTGCCCTGCTGGAGAGCGTGCCCTCCGACCCGCACCTGGAGGTACTGGTCGGTGGCGGGTGCGACGACAGTGTGGGCTGGTTCGTGGAACCGACGGTGCTCGTCTCGGACGACCCGCGGCACGAGGTGTTCTCCACCGAGTACTTCGGCCCGATCATGGCGGTGTACGTGTACGAGGACGCCGAGTACGAGCAGGTGCTGGAGCTGGTGGACACCACAGCGCCGTACGCGCTGACAGGCGCGGTGTTCGCCGACGACCGCCGGGCCATCGGCCAGGCCCACCGGGCGCTGCGGCACGCGGCGGGCAACTTCTACGTCAACGACAAGCCGACCGGCTCGATCGTGGGCCAGCAGCCGTTCGGTGGGGCGCGGGCCTCGGGTACCAACGACAAGGCGGGTTCGATGTTCAACCTGCTGCGGTGGACCAGTCCACGCTCCATTAAGGAGACCTTCGACGCTCCCGTCGACATCACCTACCCGCACATGGGTTGATCGGCACACGAAAAACCGCCCCGAGGGCCGAAGGAGGCTCTCGAGGCGGTTTTTGTTCAGTTCGAAGTCAACGAGACCGGGTCAGGAACCGGGGGTCAGACCGGGCTCCGCTCCCATGTCCATCTCGGCGACCTGGTCGGCCGGGGGAGCCTGGATGTTCACCGGCTTGCCCCAGTCGCTGTAGGTCATCACCGTCGTGGCGCTACCCGCACCGGGCATGCCGGTGGAGCGCATGAGCTCGTCCATGTTCATCTCGAGGCGCACCGGCAGGTTCTCACCGTTGAGGTACAGCTCGAGGGGGATCATGGTGCCTTCGGGGATGGCCGCGGCGACGCTGGGGTCACCGACCATGTCGCCGGCCTTGGACAGGTCCAGCTCGATGGTGTAGTGGGTGACGTCCTGACCGTCGAGCGTGGTCTGCTCGCTGTTGACGATCTCACCGCCGGCCTGCTGAAGCTGCTCCAGCATCTTCGTCGGGTCGCTCTGCTGAGCCATCTGGTCGAGGTTCTGGCCTCCCATGTCCTCGCCCACCGACATCTTCATCCACGGCTTGCTGGGGTCGGGGTTGGCCTCGGACGGCATCTTCAGGTAGATGTCCTGGCCGTCCATGATCATCTCGACGCTCATGCTGCCCATGCCCTGAGCCTGGGCCTCCGCCGGCATGTCCATCTGCATGGTCATGGACATCTGGGGGTTGGTACCCGAGTAGACGCCCTCGCCCTGCGCCTGCATCTTCATTCCGGCCATGTCCATCTCCATGGTGAAGCTGGACGACTGGCTCTTGTTGGTCTGCTCCTGTGCGGAGGCGACGAGCTGCGAGATGTCCGAGAACGGAGACGCCGAGCTCGAGCTGTTGTTGCCGCCCTGCAACGCGGAGTCGTTCGAGTCGCCGCCGTCATCACCACAGGCCGTCAGCACCAGCGCCAGCGCGACGCCGCCCGCTGCGAGGACAGAGGTACGCATGGATCCCCCTTAATGGAATTTCAGGTCCGAGTTCGTTCAACGACTCAGACGTGGATTCGAAGAACAGGGTTCCATGCCGACCTCACAAAGTTTAAACAGCCCCCGCTTCCGGGACTCGGTTCGAGCTAAGACAGCGCGGATGACCTGGGAGAACACCCGAACGGTCACTTCCCTGAAAAGATCGCCGGCCGGGGCCGTCTCGAAGTGGACGGGCGGCTCGGGCTCAACTTTCCTCGCTGATCCGATCGGCCGGGGAAGTCTGGACGTCCACCGGCGAGTGCAGGTGATCGAGGCTTCAGGTCTCCGGTTCCGTTCGTGAGGCGAGCAGCCTGCGCAGGGACTCCAGCCGTTCCGGTCGTGCCGATCCCGAGGTGACCACGTCGTCGAGCGCGCAGTCCGGATCCTCGGGCGCGCCCAGGTGGCCACAGTTCGGTGGGCACTCCTCGGCGGCCTCGGCGAACTGGGGGAACGCCTCCACCACTTCGTCGGGGGTGACGTGCGCGAGGCCGAACGACCGCACACCGGGCGTGTCGATCACCCAACCGCCGTCGGGCAACGGCAGCGCGACCGCGGTCACGGACGTGTGTCTGCCCTTGCCGATCGCGCTGACTTCCCCGGTGGCGAGATCGGCGTCGGGAACCACGCGGTTGACCAGCGTGGATTTGCCGACCCCCGAATGTCCGACCAGTGCCGACACCCGGCCGCGCAGGATGTCTCGCAGCTGGGCGTTGTCCTCGTCGTAGCGGGTCACCACTGCGGGCACGTGCAGATCGGCGTAGTGGGCCAGCAGCTCGTCGGGGCTGGCCAGATCCGCCTTGGTCAGGCAGAGCACGGGGTCGAGGCCGCCCGTGTAACACGCCACGAGACACCGGTCGATGAACCCCGTTCTCGGGGGCGGGTCCGCCAGCGACGTGACGATCAGCAGCTGTTCGGCGTTGGCCACGACCACACGCTCGTACGGGTCGGTGTCGTCGGCCGTGCGGCGCAGCACGCTCTCGCGCTCGGCGACTCCGACGATCCTGGCGAGTGTGTCCGGCTTTCCGCTGACGTCGCCCACCAGTTTCACGCGGTCACCGACGACGATGGGGGTGCGCCCGAGTTCCCTGGCCCGCATAGCGGTGACGACGCGTTCGGGGTCGTCGTCCACCGCGCATCGCCAACGGCCCCGGTCGACGGCGACCACCACCGCGGGCACGGCGTCGGCGTGCGCGGGGCGGCGTTTGCTGCGGGGCCTGGAGCCCTTGCCCGGACGGACTCGGACGTCACTCTCGTCAAGACTGCGCCAATCCCTGCGGGTCAACCCGGTGCCACCCCGATTCCGTTCCGTTCTCCATCACCGACCATGATCTCGCACGATGTTCGCCGCGGCTGGGTAACCGTGTCACGATGGTGATCGGGAGCGCGAATGACGAGGGAGGCCGATGCCGATGTGCGGCCGTTACGCCGCCACCAAGGACACCGCCACGTTGATGTTGGAGTTCGACGCGGTGGACGGGACCGAGGGTCAGGCTCCGCAGGCCGACTACAACATCGCCCCGACGAAGGACGTCACCACCGTGGTCGAGCGGTTCCCGCGGGACGCCGACGGCACGGTGTTGGAGGATGAGTCCCCCGTGCGCAGCCTTCGCGTGATGCGTTGGGGTTTCGTGCCGTTCTGGGCCAAGGACCCCTCCGTGGGCAACCGGATGATCAACACGAGGGCGGAGACGGCTTCGGAGAAGCCCGCGTTCCGCAAGGCGCTCTCCCGTCGACGCTGCCTGATCCCCGCCGACGGTTGGTTCGAGTGGAAGGCCGTCGAAGGCGGTACGGGCCGCAGGGCGCCCAAGGAACCGTACTTCATCACCACACACGATGGGTCGTCGTTGGCGCTCGCGGGACTGTGGGAGACGTGGCGCGACCCGAAAGCCGACCCCGACACACCCCCGTTGATCACCTGCTCGGTGATCACCACGCAGGCGGTGGGGCGGCTGGCCGACATCCACGAGCGGATGCCACTGGCCCTGCCCCGGCAGCGGTGGGCGAACTGGCTCGACCCCGCCCGCACCGATGTCGTGGACCTGCTCACCCCGCCCGAGGTCGACTGGGCGGACGACGAGTTGGAGCTGCGGCCGGTGTCCACCAGGGTCAACAACGTGCGCAACAACGGCCCGGAACTCGTCGAACCGGCACGGCCCGAGGCCACCGAGCTCGACACGGCGCTGTTCGACCTGCCGGACCCCCAATGACCGCCATCGAGATCGAGACCCCGTACGGCCCGGCGAGGGCGTCGGTGCACCGCACTGACCAGGGTGTGGCGGCGTTGCTGCTCGGCCACGGGGCCGGTGGGGGTATCGACGCGCCCGACCTCGACGCCGTGGCGAGGGCGGCGTCGGAATGGCTCACTCGCGTACTACGGCCGCTCACGACGTGAGCGGCACGGTGCGGGCACGCCGACGCGTCAGCGGTATCTACGGTCTCACGGCTGAACCGGCGGCTCGGTGGTGCGTTGGAGTCGTAACTCGGTCTCCTCGATGCTCCGGCCGCTGCGTTCCGCGACGGTTCGTCGGATCGATGCCTGCAGTCTGCTCTTCAGCTCGGCGGGCGCGTGGTCACCACCGCATTTGCGAGCCAACAACTGCTTGATCTGCTCGTCGATGCCGTACTCCTCCAAACACGGAGGGCAGTCCTCGATGTGCCGCCGCAACTCGGCGTCCCGCTCGGGAGTGCATTCCTTGTCGAGCAGAAGGTAGATCTCCGCGAGCGCGTCGTCGCAGCCGACTTTGTCCGACCTACCGCTCGAGTCACCTGAGCTGTTGCGCAGTGTCATCGACGCGCCACCTCCCGCTGCTGGCCGGAGCGGATGAAACCCCGCTCCCGGGCAACATCGGCGAGCAGGTTCCGCAACTGGCCCCGGCCTCGATGCAGACGCGACATCTCTGTGCCGATGGGCGTGTTCATGATCTCAGCGATCTCTTTGTAGGCGAACCCCTCGACGTCGGCAAGGTACACGGCGAGCCGGAAATCCTCCGGCAGCTGCTGCAACGCGGCCTTCACGTCCGTGTCGGGCAGCTTGTCCATGGCTTCGACCTCGGCTGACCGCAGACCGGTCGAGGTGTGACTCTCAGCCTTGGCCAGCTGCCAGTCGGTGATCTCCTCGGTGGGCTGCTGGACCGGTTGCCGCTGCCGCTTGCGGTACCCGTTGATGTAGGTGTTGGTGAGGATGCGGTACATCCACGCCTTGAGGTTCGTGCCTTGCTTGAACGAGGAGAAGGCAGCATAGGCCTTGAGGTAGGTCTCCTGCACGAGATCTTCGGCGTCGGCCGGGTTGCGCGTCATGCGCATCGCTGCCGAGTAGAGCTGGTCGACCAGCGGCATGGCTTCACGCTCGAACCGCTCGGCCAGCTCGCGCTCGGTGTCCGCGCCCGGATCCGACTCTGCCGTAGGGATGTCGACAGGGCTCTGGGTGCTCGGCAAACCGTTCCCTTCCTTGACGCCGGTGTAGCGGCGTGTCGTGGTTCGAGCCGGCCGTGTTCCACCCAGGGATGCGGTGAGGACCCCGGACCGGCCCGGTGGTGTGGTCAGCATCGTCGACACGTTATGTGCAACGCCCGGCTCTGTCGTGGTATTCCCGGCTACCATCCGGTGACGTGGCAGGAAAGGGAACACCCGCAACCGCGCTGTTGGCCAGGCGCAAGGTTTCGCACACGTTGCACATGTACGACCACGACCCGCGAGAGGAGTCGTACGGCTCGGAGGCCGCGGCCGCATTGGGAATTGCCGCTGAGCGGGTGTTCAAAACGCTGGTAGCCGAGGTTGACGGCAAGCTCACAGTAGGGGTGGTTCCCGTCACGGGCCAGCTGAACCTGAAGGCGCTCGCCGCGGCTTGCGGAGGCAAGAGGGCGAAGCTGGCCGACACGGCCGTGGCTCAGCGTGCCACCGGCTACGTGTTGGGCGGCATCTCGCCACTGGGGCAGAAAACGCGCCTGCCCATCGTGGTGGACACCTCGATCCGCCGGTTCGACACCGTGTTCTGCTCGGGTGGCCGCCGGGGCCTGGAGATCGAACTCGCCCCCGACGATCTCGTGGAACTCACCGGCGCCACCGTGGCGCCTATTGCAGGCTGATGGTCGATGCGCCCGAATCTTCGACGTCGCTACGCGCCCGGCGCGCGAAGTGCGTGAACCCGTCACGTAACTTACGCGGCCGGGCGGAGCGCTCTCGTCAGGAGTTGGGCTTGCTGCCGTGGTTGGCCTTCTTCTTCCTGCGGTCACGCCGCTTGCGGGCTCGCTTCGACATTCTCACTCCTTGCCTGCAGACGTCACGTTTAGTGTGGCACGGGGTGGCCTGCGTCTTTTCCGACCCCCCTCACCACCGTTTCCAGGAGAAACATGTCCACGCTTGTTGAGCTGCTCGCCGACCACACCGGGCTCCCCGGCGAGTCCGTCGACCATCTCCAACGAGTGGTCGCCGAATGGCAACTCCTCGCAGACCTGTCGTTCTCGGACTTCCTCATGTGGGTTCCCGTCGAGGAAGGCGCGGACGAGTTCGTGTGCGTCGCCCAGGTGAGACCCACCACGGGGCCCACCGCGCACCCGGAGGACGTCGTGGGCACCCGGTTCACCAGCGACGAACACCCACAGCTGTGCCGGGCCATGCGGGAGGTGCGGATCTGCCGGGAAGAAGAACCGCACTGGTATCGCGACCTGCCGATGCGCAGGGAGGCCATCCCCGTCCGCTTCGGCGACTCGGTCATCGCGGTGCTGTCCCGGGAGACCAACCTCGCCACGCCGAGGGTCCCCAGTCCGCTGGAGATCGCCTATCTCGGCAGCGCGGCCGACCTGTCCCAGATGATCACCGATGGCACGTTCCCGTGCGCGGAGACGGACACCGGCGTACACACCAGCCCGCGGGTCGGTGATGGGCTCGTCCGCGTGGACCAAAGCGGCACCGTCGTGTTCGCCAGCCCGAACGGCCAGTCCGCTTACCACCGCATGGGCTACGAATCGGACTTGGTCGGCACACGCCTCGTCCCGCTGACCCGATCCCTGGTGCGCGATCCGTTCGACGCCGCCGACGTCGCCCACCACATCCAGGACGCCATCGACGGCAAGCCCGGCACCCGTACCGAGGTGGAGACCCTGCCCGGCGCGGTGGTGCTGTTCCGGGCGCTGCCGTTGCGGCCGGCGGGAAGAGCGGCGGGCGCGCTCATCCTGGTGCGGGACGTCACCGAGCTCAAGCGGCTGGACAGGGCCCTGCTGTCGAAGGACGCCACGATCCGAGAGATCCACCATCGGGTCAAGAACAACCTGCAGACGGTCGCGGCGCTGCTGCGCCTGCAGTCCCGGCGCACTCAGTCGGCCGAGGCCAAGCAGGCGCTGACCGAGTCCGTGCGGCGCGTGTCGTCCATCGCCATGGTGCACGAGGCGCTGTCGATGTCGGTCGACGAGCGCGTGGACCTCGACAGCCTGTTCGACAAGGTGCTGCCGATGGTGGGGGAGGTCGCCACCGCCGAATTGCCGGTGCGACTGACCAGGACGGGTTCCTTCGGCGAAGTCGCCGCGGAGATCGCGACGCCACTGGTGATGGTGGTCGCCGAACTCGTGCAGAACGCTGTCGAGCACGCGTTCTCCGGTGGGCGGCAGGGCCAGGTGACCATCGTGGTCGAGCGCTCGGCGCGCTGGCTGGACGTCTTCGTGCGCGACAACGGCAAGGGTCTGCCCGCCGGGTTCTCATTGGACCGTGCCGACGGACTCGGCCTGCAGATCGCCCGCACTCTCGTCGAGTCGGAGTTGCGTGGTTCGTTGGCGCTGCGAGGAATGAGCGAGGACACCGCGGCCGGGGAACGGTCGGCCGACGACGGCAACGAAGGAAAAGGAAGCGGAACCGAGGCCGCTGTGCGCATTCCGCTCAGCCGCCGGTCGTGACACCCGGTTCGTTCGACGCGATTTCCCACCGATCCGACTCGGACCGAAGGAATGCGAATGGCGGGAACGGGGAACGGGGACGGAACCGGGGCCACGGAAGTGGCATATGTCGCATTCGAAGGCCGGCACCCGAAACGGATGCCGGCCTTCGAGCTTTTGCCCTTTTTCGCGGGAGGAAAGGGCGAACGCGGTGCCGCTTCTTTCAGAAGTTGCTACGCGTGCTGATCTGCGCGCGACGACGCTTGAGAGCGCGACGCTCGTCTTCGCTCATACCGCCCCAGACACCGGCGTCCTGGCCGCTGGCCAGAGCCCAGGCCAGGCAGTCGGAGGCAACGGTGCAGCGGTGGCACACAGCCTTCGCCGCGGCAATCTGAGAAAGAGCGGGACCGCTGGTGCCCACGGGGAAGAACAGTTCCGGGTCCTCGTCTCGGCAGGCCGCGCGGTGGCGCCAGTCCATTTCTTTGAGCTCCTTATTTCGGGCGCGGTGTTCCACGCCACAGTCGTCATGGCGGTCGTTTTTTGGGGTGCTTGTGAATGCTTTCACGAACACACGGGTTCGACAAGTGTTTTGCGGGGATCGGTGAGTCAGCTCACCCGCCTTAGTGACGTGTTTGACCTGCGGCTTTGCCCTTTCGTCGCGTCGACGCCGGAAAAGCGGTGCGGTGAGTGGACCGTTCCCGTCGCCGAGTGGTAACACGGACTTTGCCGCAGGTGATCACGTGACTGTTGCTCACCGGCAGCAGGTGCTCAGCGAAGGCTTAGACCGCAACCGTGAGCGCACGGGGCACGCTGACGAACTCCACGTGAGTGCGCTGACCCACCAGGTCTCCGTCGACCTGGAAGTTTACCGGCGATTCCGCTGTTACGCTGATTAAAGCCACGTCGTCGTGACGAACCAGACGTCGACCGCGATGTTGACCACGCCGACGTAACGCTTGACGGACATGTCGCAGCACCGTCGGCAGCCCGAGCCCCGTCAGCGCGAAAAGCCCCAAACCCAAGTCGAACGAGCAGCCGGTGTTGAGATGCACCGGGCGGGGACCCAGGTAGCTCCAAGGATCTGTGTTGGAGACGAAAGCGGTACGGACCTGCGCGGGTTCCTCGCCGGGCACACGCACCGTCAACTCGGGACGGCCCTGCGGGGGGCGCAGATAACACGCCACCGCCGTTCGCGAATACAGCCAAGGACTCGTGCGCTTGCCCCGACGCCGATCCACAGCGGCGACGACATCGGCGTCCCAACCCATCCCCGCGTTGAACGTGAACCACCGACCGTCGGCGCGGCCGAGCCCGACCTGCCTGCCCCGGCCCTGCCCGATGGCGTTCAACAAGTGATGAGTGGCCTCCACCGGATCACGCGGCAGACCGAGATTGCGGGCGAACACGTTCGCCGAGCCTCCGGGCACCACACCGAGCATCGGCGCCGAGGCGTAGCAATTCGGTTTGCCGTCCGTGGTCGAGAGCAGGCCATTGACCACCTCGTTGACCGTGCCGTCCCCGCCGTGCGCCACGACGAGGTCCACCTCGTCCGATGCGGCGGCCCGTGCCACCATCATGGCGTGCCCACGGTAGTCGGTTTCGACCACGTCGAGTTCGACCTGACTGGCCAGCGCGTGCGCGAGCACGTCGCGACCAGCAGGTGTGGTCGCGGTGGCCTGTGGGTTGACGACGAGAACAGCACGCACCAGCCGCAGAGTAGGCGACCGGACGTCGATTGCGGCGCTCGTCGCCTCAACTCTCGCTGCGAATCTCGTCACTACGTGACCCACGCACCGCGAGGCCTGCTTCTCGCTCCGCTTCCGCCTACCGCCTCCCGCTGTTCTCCCGTTTCGGCTCCTGCCGCGACGAGTTGCACCCCGGGCACGACCGCCCGCTCATCGACGACACCAGAATCTTTGCCCGGAGAGCCACCGAGATAAAACGTCCGACCGGGTGGCATACCATCGGAGGTGCTCACGCACGGTCACGTCCGTCACGTTTCAGGAAGGCGAGGATCCCGTGCCGATCCGAGACACCATCTCTCCCGCTCCCCGCGAAGTCCGCATCGCGGGCGCCCTCACAGCCCTGCCCGGCCTCACCCTTCTGGTCTTCGGTGTGCTCCTTGTCGTGAATAGCGGTGACGAGCCCGTCATGGGAGGGACCATTCTCGCCGCCGAGATCATCTACTACGTGGTGCTGGCCCTCGGGGTGCTGGCGTGTGCGGTGGCCCTGCTGCTGGGCAAGACGTGGGCGCGGTCGCCTGCGTTGGTGGTGAACCTCGTCGTGATCGGCGTGGGCTGGTACGCGGCAGGCCCCTCGGACCGCTCCGCTATCGGCGTGCCCATCATGCTCATCGGACTCGCGGTCATAGTGCTGCTGTTCCGTGAGCCCTCGCGCGCCTGGGTGTTGGGGCAGCAGGAAGGGGAGAGCGAGGAAGAGGCCGCGCGTCGTGGTGGCGCTGCGGGCCGGGCGGCCGAGCGCGAGCGGCGGGACAAATAGCACTTCGTACGGGAACTGCGGACACAGCTACACAGGCTGCGGACACAGCTACACAGGCTGCGGACACGGCTACGCAGGCTGCGGACACGGCGCAGCCGTGTCGTGTTCCTCCTTCATGGCGTGGAGGTGCGCCCACGACTCGACCGTCCGGACGCCGTCCAGGGCCCGGATGCGTTCGAGCGTGTCGAACGCCGCGGCCTGGGAACTCGTTCTGATCGAGCCGACGCCGTTGCACCACCCCATGCCCGCGGCGAAGCTGTCCACCTCGGGAAGCTCGACAAGCTGACGAGCGACCGGCTCGGTCGGCCCCTCCACCGACACCGCGAAGCCCATCGTGTGCACGCTGCTCAGCGGTGTCAGTCGGACGAGGGCGCCCACGTGCACCACGCCCGAGTCCAGCAGCCGCAGCACCCGCGTCCGGGTCGCTCCCGGTGACAGTCCGCTGACCTCGGCGAGTTCGGCGAACGAGGCCCTGCCGTCGACGCGCAGACGGGCGGTCAGGGCGTGGTCGGCGGCGTCGAGATCGACGTGAACCGGTGCTCCGGCGCTGCCCAGCGGACCGGGTGGGAAGTAGGGGTCCTTCCACAGGTAGGTGTAGGTGAGTACCTGAACGGTTCGTACCCCGGGGACCGACTGGACGCGCGCGAGTCCTTCGGCGAACGTGTCGAGATCGAGGGTGCGTAACTCCGCGGTGATGGCGAACCGCCCCGCCGTCGTAGTGACGAACGAGGTCTCCTCCAGCGTGGTGAGCCGTTCGGCGACGGGCAGCGCGGGGCCTTCGACGTCCACGATCACGTGCCCCATCTGATTGAGGCCGAGGACGCTGGGGTGGACGGCTCCCACGAGCCGCAGTGTGCCCTGGTCGATCAGTCGCCGGACCCGGGCCATGACGGTCGACCGGGCCAGCCCCACGTGCTGGGCGAGCGCTTCATACGATGCCCGGCCGTTGTGCTGAAGCGCGCGGACGAGCTGTTCGTCGACCTCGTCCAGTTCCACCCGCATCACCTTCCAAGGGGCCTGCCGACAGGTCGACCAGATCGACGACCAGGCCGAGAACCCGGTGACCGTCGCGAATCGGTCGATAACGTATCGCACTCGGAACGCGACTCTTGTCACGTTCGCGGAAAAAGTATCAAAACCCTCTTTTATCTGCGGATACATCGGAGAAAACCGGCTTTTTGGCGACGATTCGTTCCTTGATACCGGTTTATGGCAACTGTATGGTCAGCGCCCATCGTGCCGGCCCGCCGGGCTGTGTCGCGTAGACCACCGATCGTTTCGGGAGGTACGCCGATGGGCGTCCGCAGCACGACGCACGTTGCACCACAGGCGTCGGACAGAGAATTCTTCGGGCATCCCCGAGGCCTTGTCGGCCTGTTCTTCACGGAAGCGTGGGAACGCTTCTCGTACTACGGAATGCGTGCCCTGCTGCTGTACTACATGTACGACCGGGTCGTGGACGGCGGGCTCGGCATCCCCGCCGACACGGCACGTTCACTGGTGGCGGTCTACGGCTCGGCGACCTACATGTCGGCCATCGCGGGTGGCTGGATCAGCGACCGGCTGCTCGGCGACCGTAGGGCGACGTTGCTCGGCGGCGTACTCATCATGTGCGGGCACCTCTGCTTGGCGTTGCCCGCAGAAGCCACCGCCTTGTTCGTGGCGATGGTGCTCCTCGCGGCGGGCACCGGCCTGCTGAAGCCCACGATCTCGTCGTCCGTCGGCGACCTCTACGCCAAGAACGACCCGCGCCGGGACGCGGGCTTCTCGATCTACTACATGGGCATCAGCGTGGGTGCCGTGGCCGCCCCGCTGGTGGTGGGCACGGTGGGCCAGACCTACGATTACCACCTCGGATTCGGGATCGCCGCCGTGGGCATGGCCGTGGGTCTGGTGGTCTATCTGTGGACCCAGCGCCACCTCAGCGCGGCCAGCGATCGGCCGAAGAACCCGCTGCGGCTCGACGGTATCCCCCGGGAGCGACTGGCCACCGTGGTCTCGGCGGTGGTGGCCGTGCTCCTCGGCGTGGTGTTCTGCGCCACGACGGGTGTGTTGACGACCGGCGGTGTCGTCAACCTGATCAGCTTCGTGGCCGTGGCTCTGCCGATCGCGTACTTCGTGGCCATGCTGCGCAGCAGCCGTACCACGGAGGTCGAGCGGGTGAGGCTGCGCGGCTACATCCCGCTGTTCGTCGCCGCCGTGTTCTTCTGGGTGATCCAGGAGCAGGGAGCCACCGTCATCGCGCAGTACGCGGCCGAGAGCACGGACCTCGACGCGTTCGGATTCAGCATTCCGGCGTCGTGGTTCCAGTCGGTCGGTTCGTTCATGCTGATCGTGCTGACACCGCTGTTCGCGCTGATGTGGCTGCGGCTCGACCGGTCGGCGAGGCCGCCCGCCACGGCGCACAAGTTCAGTGTCGCGCTCGTCATCGCCGGATTGTCGTACGTGTTGCTCGTGCTGCCTTCGGCGCAGGACGGCCAGGCCCATCCGCTGTGGCTGGTGGGCAGTCTCGCGGTGGTGACGATCGGCGAGATGTGTCTGTCGCCCATCGGCCTGTCGGCCACGGCCCGCCTGGCTCCGGCGGCGTTCGCCACCCAGACCATGGGCCTGTGGCTGGCCGCCGGGGCCGCGGGGCAGGGCATCGCGGCGCAGCTTGTGAAGTTCTACGACGCCGAATCGGCGGCAGGCTACTTCGCCGCCGTGGGGATCGGAACGGTCGCGCTCGGCCTGGTCCTGTTGGCCGCCGCACCGCTGATCCGTAAACGCACCGATGTCCCCGTGGAGGTCTGAGAGCCACCGCGTCCGGCTCAACCGCCACACCGTCCCTGTACTCACGAGAAAGGACCACGACCACATTGAGCACATCGACACGCATGGTGTTTCGGGGAGGAACGGTCTTCGACGCGGTCGGCCGCACGACCGACACGGCGGATGTCGCGGTGGAGGACGGGGTCATCGTCGCGGTCGGGTCCGATCTCGACGGTGACGTCGAGGTGGACTGCACCGGCTGTGGGGTGCTGCCGGGGCTGTTCGACTGCCACGTCCATCTGACGATGAGTGACACCGACGTCTTCCGGGTGGCGCAGGAACCGTTCTCGCTCCAGTTCTACGAGGGCGCGGTCAACATGGCCGCCACGCTCGCGGCGGGAATCACCACGGTGCGGGACGCGGGCGGTGCCGACCTGGGTATGCGAGTGGCGCAGGAACGCGGGCTGATCCCCGGGCCGAGGATGCAGGTGTCGCTCAACATGCTCAGCCAGACCGGTGGGCACGGCGATCCGTGGTGGCCCTCCACGTGCGTGATGGACCTGTTGCCCCCGCATCCGGGGCGGCCGCCCGTGGTCGTGGACGGACCGGAGGAGATCCGGCGGAAGGTCCGGGAATTCGTCCGGGCCGGAGCGGATGTCATCAAGGTCGCCACCAGCGGCGGACTCGTTTCCAGCGGCGCGGGTCCGGAGATCCCGCACTTCCGGGACGACGAGATCGCGATGTTGGTGACCGAGGCCACGGCCGCCCGTCGCTTCGTCATGGCCCACGCCCACGGTGAGGGGGCGAAGGCGGCCGTGCGCAACGGGGTCCGTTCCATCGAACACGGCAATCAACTCGACGACGAGACGTTGGAGGAGATGGCTCGGCGGCGGGTGTGGCTCGTGCCGACGTTGGCCTCAGGTCTCGGCCTGCGGCAGTCGGTGGAGAACGGGGTGACCTACCCGGAACACATCATGGAGAAGATCGAGCAGGCCGAGGCCAACCGCAGCGTGCGGCGAGCGGTGGAGGCGGGTGTACCGATCGCGATGGGCACCGATGCGCCGCTGTATCCGCACGGACAGAACCTCGTCGAATTGGCTTTGCTGGTGGAGGAGGGCATGACCCCCGCCGACGCCCTGCACGCCGCGACCCTGTCGGCCGCCGAGTTGATGGGGCTGCACGAGACTCTCGGTTCCATCGAGCCGGGCAAGCGCGCCGACCTCGTGATCGTCGACGGTGATCCGCTGCGCGTGGAGGGTCTCGGCGAGCGGGTGAGGGCCGTCTACCAGGACGGGCGTGCCGTCGGAGTCCGGCCCGACCCGTCCGGTCCCGCTCAGTCCGCGACCTCGGCGGCCAGTTTCTCCAACGATGCGTCGGTGAGCCGGTAGACGGTCCACTCGTCCATGGCCTGTGCGCCGAGCGAGCGGTAGAACTCGACGGCGGGGTTCCAGTTCAGGACCGACCATTCCAGCCGGGCGTAACCGCGGTCGATGCATTCCTTGGCAAGTGTTGCCAGCAGTGCCTTGCCGAGGCCCCTACTGCGCATCTCCGGCCGGACGTAGAGGTCCTCCAAGTAGATGCCATGTACGCCGCGCCAGGTGGAGAAGTTGAGGAACCACAGCGTGAAGCCTGCGATGCGGCCGTCGATCTCGGCGACGTGTCCGTACAGGGCCGGGTTCTCGCCGAATAGTGCCGCACGCAGCTGCTCGGACGTGAGGTGACACTCGTGTGGCGCCTTCTCGTATTCGGCGAGGTCATGGACGAGTTCGACGACGGTGTCCACGTCCGACTCGCGGACGCGGCGAATACGCGGGTTCAATTTTCCTCCGGGGATCGATCAGGACGGGGGAATGTTCAGGTGGAGGAGTTGCGGCTCGTTCCGTTCCCGGCCGAGCACGGTGAGGCTCGCGGGGTCGAGTCGGAATCGACGGCCTGCCGTGGCGGGAAGACCGAGCCAGCGGGCGATGAGCACCCGGCCGAAGTCACCGTGGGCCACGAGCGCGACGGGACGGTCGGCGAGTTCCTTGCGGGTCCGTTCGAGTACCGCGTCCGCCCTGCGTTCGACGTGGTCGGCGTTCTCCCCGCCGGGTATCGGGTGTGACCACACCGACCAGCCCGGTACGCGATCGTGGACCTCGGCGTGACTCAAGCCTTCGTAGTCACCGTAGTCCCATTCCACGAGGTCCTCGGTGAGGTCGGACACGACCAGCCCGGCGAGTTCCGCGGTGCGGAGAGCAGCGCGGCGAGGACTGCTGAGCACCAGGGCCGACGAGTCGTCGGACATGAGGGCATAGGTGCGCCCGGCGGCGTGCGCCTGCCGTTCCCCGACGGCGGTCAGTGGCGGATCGGTTCGTCCCACGTATCGCTTGACGGAGGACCACTCCGTCAGGGCATGGCGCAGGAGGAACACGTGGTGCTCATGCACGCCTGCAATATAACTGTCTTCCAGGGGTCGAAGAGGTAGTTGAGACGGGCGGCAATGCTGTCATCGTCGTCACTGTCCGCAATCATGATCGCCTGGTCGGGTGGGGCGGGTGTACTCGTACGGGGTCGGATGGGAATCGCAAACCCCGCTGATGACTGAGTGAATTTGACCGAACACGATTTGTGTTCACGCGCTGTGTGCGCAGAATACGAACCTATGCGTCCGCTCTCCCGTAGGCATCTGCTCGGCCTGCTCGCGGTGAACACGGCGAGCGCCCTCGGGCTGGGCACCATCGCCACGCCATCCG
>NZ_DAHVQP010000066.1:0-13308 GCF_027317685.1 Saccharomonospora sp. | reverse complement strand
ATACCCGTTGACGGTCGATTCGAGTTGGTCGCAGCACTGGCCTGGTTCGCGGGAGAGACTGCCAAGATGCGTCCTTCCGGGGACATAGCTGGTTGATCAGCCGCGCTAGCAACTCGTAACGCGGACTGTCAAGGGTGCGGTGTTGCCGACCATCCTAGCTACCACAAGAGGGCAGCCTGAAAGTGGGCAGCGCAAAGAAGCAGTCTAGCCCAACATAGGAGGACTGTCGAGGGAACTCACTCGATCGTCTGACGATCAAGGGTTCGGCCTCGCTGTACGCCTCTCCTTCTAGTACCCGGCCCGCCTCCCGCAAGACGTTGCCGTGTTGCCTGTAAGCGTGAACCCCCGAGGACTCTGAGTCAAGCATTCTTTGCCGGACAACCACCAGTTGGCGCAGTGTCAGTTACCCTCCGTCGGCTCTCCTGCCTGCGATGATAACGGCGCTGAACCGCTCGGCGACGGCTCCGATTGTGCACCGGACGACTGACCGGGGCCGTAGACGTTCATGTTCACGACCTTCCAGGCACCGTCCTTCAGTTCGGTCTCGAACCACATGGCCGCCGGCCCGCCCACGGTCTGCTCGTCGCCCGCGCGGGTCGCCGTTTGATCAACGTAAACCATGACCCTGGCGCGATCACCATCGAGGAGCACCACCGCGCTGCGGACCGCCGTGGTGGTCACGACGATCTTCTGCTCACTCGCCTGATCCCGATACTCGCCCATCAGGGTGTCATAGGTGCTCCTGACCTCCTCATTGCCCAGCAACTGTTCGGCGGCCTGTTCCGTCTTGGCCATGTCGTTGTAGTCGATCGAGAACAATCGCTCGGCGGCCTCACTCATGGCCTGTTCGACCTCGGCCGTCGTCGCGACGTCCACCAGCGCCGCGTTCGCGGTCAACTCCGAGGCCTCGCTGTGCCTCAGCTTGAAGAACACCGCAAGGCCGGCCAGCACGAGCGTGGCGGCCACCAGCGCCGCGAGCAGCGAGTAACCGGCCCGGCGACCCGGGGCCTCGCTCCTCGGCTCATCCGGTTCGGAGGCCCCTCCGCTGTCCGAGCGTTCGTCGGCGGTGCCCGCCGTGTCGGTCTCCGGCCGCTTCGGTGACTCGCCCGAAGGCTCCACGGCCTCCGGGACGGGGTCGACGTCGTCGGCGCCCCCGACTTTCGTCCCGGCCTCCGCTTCGGCCGCCTCGGCGGTGTCGGGCCGCTCCGGTGTCTCGGGTTCCGGCTCCGGGCTCGCAGACCGTGACTCCTCCGGCACGGATTTCGCACTCTCGGCGATCTCCTCGATCCCGTCCGAGGTGGTGGGGCGCCGCACCGGTGACGGTTTGCGCAGCCCGGCGACCCGCGGTCGACGGGTCGGCGACGGACGTTGGCCACCGGGAAGGCGACGGCGAGAGGATGGCATCGGGATCTCCTACTTGCGTTCTGCGGGTCGGTGGTGCGGTTCGGGTGGGCCTGGCGGCTAGCCGCTCGCCCCGTACTGCACATTCGCCAGGGCCGACACCTTCCACTGCCGGTCCTCGTCCGATCCGTCACCCTGCTGATCGCGCTCCAGCTCCAGCTGCAGGCGCTCGACGTTGCCGAAACTGCCCTGGGCGTTGGTGACCTCGATCTGGACCACGGCCAGAGCCCGCGCCTTGCCCTCGTGGACGTTGAGCTCCTCCACCGCGACGTCCTGCACAGTGGTGACGGTCTTGAGCTGGGCCTTCTCGATCGACTCGCGCCATTCCTTCTCGGTCTCGTCGATCTCCGCGCTCATCGCGTCGGTCGAGAGTTTCTTCCGCTCGGCGAGCAGTTCGTCACTTCTGGTGTGGTCGAATTCGAGGAAGACCGCGGCAGCACGGTTCGCCGCGGCCGAGACCTCGTCGCGGGCCTGGGCGATCTCCAGCTCGTCGCTGCTCGCCGCGCTCTGCCACATGACACCGAACACGATGGCGACGACGAGCGCGGCCGACGCGAGTGCCGCCGTGGCGAACATCAGTGGGCGCGGTGGGCCCGAGCGGGCCGAGCGCCGGGTGTTCACCGACTCGCCCGTGCCGGAGTCGTCATCCGTTTTCCGACCTCGACCGCTTGCCGACGGTTCGTCCTCGACTTCGGTGTCTTCTGTGGCTGTACCGGCCTCGGTGTCCGTGTCGGGCTCAGGATCGGTGGCCGGACGGGCCTTGGCGTCGTCCGGCTCCGGCCGCTGGTCGTCCGAACTCATGGGGCTCCTGATCAGATCGGATGGGTGTGGTCGGTATGGACAGGTAGGTCCTCGCGCTCCTTTCAGTCCGACAGCCCGACGAGCTCACGCAGGCTGGAGATCGCGAGTCCACCCTCCTTCGAGAGGTCGACCGCGAGTCGCCGCAGATACGCCAGCTGCTCGGAGTCACGGTTGCTGTTGGCCTCCACCTGCGCGGGCGTCGGCACCGACGGCACACCGTGGTACGGCGCGTTCTGCGAGCCACGCACGGCGATGGGGCTGCCTGGCGGCTCGGCACAGTACGCGTCGACATACGGTTCGCGAGGCGTCGTCTCGTTTCCGGGACGGTAGGTGTCCGGGGGCCGGTAGCCCTTGGTGCACGCGGGCGGGTCGAACAGGTTCAGCGCGAGCCCCAGGTGAGCGGTGCCGTCGCCGGGTGTGACGCTGTACGCGCCCGCCACGACCAGCGGGTAGCTCACCAACGCCTGCTCCACCCCGTCGAGACGGGTGACGAGCACATTGGAGGTGGTCAGCAGGTTGGCGACCAGGTTACTGAGGCCGGGTCCGGATTCGGCGAGCACCCCGCTGACCGTCGTCGCCGCGTCCGGTGCGACGTCGATCAGGTCTCGGATATCGCCGTCGGAGTCCTTCAGGGTCTGCGACAGGTCCGCCAGGTCCTCGCTGAACGACCGTATGTACGTGGAGAGGTCGTTCTGGGTGCTCAGAACCGTGCTGCCCTTGTCGAGCAGCTCCACCGTCTGCGGCAGGTGCTCCTTGGCGCTCCGGGTGAACTCGCCGGTGGTGTCCATGAGCTTCTGCAGGTGCTCACCGGTGCCGTGGAACGCCTTGTAGGACTCGTCGACGACCGTGCGCAGCGACTCGGTCGGTACCGAGGCGGCGAGGCTGTCCAGGTCGTTGATGAGGTCCTCGGCGGGCACCGGGGTGGTGACCTTCTCCGCGTCGATGACATCGCCGTCGGCGAGGTACGGGCCTTCGTCGGTGACCGGACGCAGGTCGACGTACTGCTCCCCCACGGCCGAGCGGTTGGCGACGGTCACGTCCAGCTCACGAGGCACCCGGGGGGTGTCGGGTTCGATGAGCAATTCGGCCGCCAGTCCGTCCTCGGTGAGGCGAAGCTGCCCGACCTCGCCGATGTTGTAGCCGCGATAGGTGACCTCCGCGCCCGTGAAGATGCCTCCGGAGGAGGACATGTGGAGGTGGACCGTGTAGCCACCGGAGCCGAACGTCTTCTCGACGTCGGTGAACCGCACGAGCGCGTACGTGATCGCCAGGACCGAGATGACGAGGAACGCGACGAGCTGGATCTTGGTCTTGCGGACGAGCATCAGCGCTCACCCCCGATCATGGAGTCCAGAATTCCGCCGAGGCCGTTCCCACCGCCGGGGGCGGGCTCGGCGTCGCCTCCTCCATCACCTCCGCCGTCGCCCGGCAACGGCAGCACAGACGACGTGTCGTCGGGGTCGGTTTCGCGGGGGTTGGTGATGTCGCCGACGATCGGCAGGTTCTGCAGCGGGTTCTGCCTGCTGCGGCCGATGTTGGCGAGGATCTCCTGCAGATCCAGATCGAGATCGATGTACAGGTTCAGGTAGTCGCCCTTGACGCCCTCGGCGGCCGCGTCCGTGAACGGATACGTCAGCAGCAGTTGCAGGGCGTGGGGCAGGTCGGCGCCGGCTTCGCCGAGCTTGCGCAGTGTCGGCAGGAGCGCTTCGAGGTTGGCCACCAGGTCCTCCTGGCCGGCGTTGACGGTCTCGACGGCCACCTCGGACAGCCCGTCGAGAGCGCTCAGCATGGTGACGAGCTGGTCGCGTTGCCGTTCGAGCACCTCCAGGCCCGGCCCGAGGTCCTCGACCGCCACAGCGATCTTGTCGCGTTGGGCGTTCAGGGTGGACGATAGCCGGTTGAGCTGGTCGAGCGCGGTGGTGATGTCGCCGGACTGCTCGTCGAGCGCCTTCACCAGTTCCTCGGTGTTTCGCAGCAACGCCTTCACGTCGGGCGCGTTGCCCTCCAACGCGGCGTTGAGTTCCTCGGTGATCGTGTTGAGCTGTTCGATGCCACCACCGTTGAGCAGCATCGACAGCGCCCCGAGGACCTCTTCGACCTCGACGCTTCGGTTAGTGCGTTCCACCGGGATGAGGTCGCCGTCGGACAACTTGCTGTCGGTGAAGCCGTCGGTGTCCTCGGCTGCGGGGGCGGCGAGTTCAACGTATTTCTCGCCGAGAAGGCTCGACTGTCGCAGGTTGGCTACCGCGTTCGCGGGCAACTCCACGTCGCCGTTGACGGCAAGCACGACCTCGGCGGTCCAGCCGTCCTCGGCGAGGCGGACGTCCTTCACCGTGCCGACGGGAACCTCCTTGACCCGCACACCCGCCTGCGGGACGAGGTCGAGCACGTCAGGGAAGTGGACGCGCACGGTGTACGGATCGTCGCCCAGGTCGGCGCCGCCGGGTAGCGGGATGTCGTAGACCCCTTCGAAGCCGCAGCCACCGACCGCGAGGAGACCGGCCGCGCTCGCGGCGGCGAGCGTTGTGCGGAACCGTTTCACCGCTCACCTCCCGAGCCCGTGATCTGCCCGAGCAACGGCAGCGGCAGCGGGGGCAGCTCCCCCTTGTTGAGCGCGTGCACCGTCTGGGCCAGCGACGGCAGTTCCACGACGCCGTCCAGCACACCGGCCACGTCCGCGCACAGGTTGCCGAGCGCATCGAGTGCCTTCGGGGTCTGCCGCAACAGGTTGCAGACCATGAGGATGGGTGGCTCGGTGAGCTCGTTCATGTTGGGCCGGGTGTCGAGGGTTCCCGACGCGGCATTGTAGGTGTTGACGAGGTTGCCCAAGGCCAGCGGCGCGATGTCGAGTGTCTCGGCCAGTGCCGCACGCTGATCCACCAGGACCTGGGTGACCTCGGCGAGCTTGTCGACGTTCGACTTCACGCGGTCGCGGTTGTCGTTGATGAAATCGTCGACGAGTCGGAGGGTGTCGCCGAGTTCGGTGACTGTGGCGGCGAGGTTCTCCCGTTCCCTCTCCAGAAAGTCGCTGACGTCGGCGAGCTGTCGTTCGAAGTCGCGCATGTCGTCGTCGCTAGCGGCGAGGGTGTTGGACAGTTTCGCGAGGTTCTCCACGGTGCCGAAGAGGTCGTCGGAGCTTCCGGACAGGGTTCCGGCCGCGTCTCCCAGTTTGGTGATGGCCTCGTGCAGGGCCTCGCCGTTGCCGTCGAGGTTCTCGGCGGCGGTGTCGAGCAGCTCGGACAGCGAACCGTCCATGTTCGCCCCCTCGGGCCCGAGTGCCTCGGAGACGCGGCTGAGACTGTCGCTCAACTCGTCGATCTCCAGTGGGACGGCGGTACGGGACAGCGGGATCACCGCGCCGTCGTCGAGTTCGTCGCCACCGGTGTGGGCCGGGGTGAATTGCACGTAGCGGTCGGACACCAGGGCAGGCGCCACGATTATGGCCTTGGCGTCGGCGGGAACGGCGAACCGCCTGTCGTAGGTCATTTCGACCCGGACGCGGTCGCCCTCCGGCTGGACGGAGGTCACTTCACCGACCTCGACACCGAGGATGCGGACGCTGTTGCCTTCGTAGAGGCCGATGGCCTGGGTGAAGTAGGCGGTGACGTGTTTGCGGTCCGCGTCCTTCAACGTCCACCACAGACCGGCCGCGACGACGAGCCCGAGCACACAGGCGAGGGCGAGGCCACGGGCGAGTCGATCTCCGAAGCGGGTGTTGGTCATCGCGCGTTACACCCCTCTTCATTCAGCGGCCCGATGGAGGGCAACAGCAGGCCGCAGATGTAGCTGTCGAACCAGCGACCGCTGCCGATGGTGTTGTTGAAGACACGCACGAACGGCGCGAAGTTCTCGATCCCCTCGGCGAGCGAGTCCTGGTTGCGCTGCAACATCTCGGTGAGCTGGTCGAGCTTCTCCAGCACCGGTTGCAGCTGTTCCTCGTTGTCGTCGACGAGTCCGCGCAGCTGTTCCGACAGCTCTCGCGTGCCGTTCAGCATGGCGCTGATGGCCTCCTCGCGCGCCGACAGTTCTTCGAGCAGTTCGTTGCCGTCTTCCAGAAGAACGGCCAGTTCGGCGTCTCTGTCGGCGACGGTCTGACTGATCTGGCGGGTGCCTTCGAGCAGTTCGGAGAGTTGCCGGTCGCGGGAGGCGATGGTGTCGGACAGCTCCGACAGGCCTTCCAGCGCGCCGCGCACATCCTCCGGTGTGTCGGCGAACGTCTGGGACAGCACGTCGAAGCTCTGTGCGAGCTGGTCGACGTCGATGTCGTCCACGGTCCGGGACAGGCCCCGGAACGCCTCCAGCACGTCGTAGGGCGCGGCGGTGCGGTCGAGCGGGATGGTGGTGTTCGGGTCGAGTGCCTCGTCGCCGACCGGGTCGAGTGCGAGGTACTTGCGCCCCAACAAAGTCTTGATCTTGATGGCGGCCGTGGTCTCGTCTCCGATCCAGGCGTCGGAGACCTTGAAGGACACCAGCACCTTCGCCCCGTCCAGGTCGATGCCGGTGACCTCACCCACCTTCACGCCCGCGATCCGCACCTCGTCGTCGGCTTCGAGGCCCGCGGCCTCACTGAACTCCGCCCGGTAGGTGGTGCCACCACCGATCAGGGGCAGGTCGTCGGAGTTGAGTGCCGCGAGTGTGCCCAGCAGCAGCAACGTGATCCCCACGACGGCGATGGGGACGGGGTTGCGGTTGGAGAAGCTTTTCATGACAGGCACCGCTCTCGATTCGCCGGGAGCAACGGCAGACTGACGGGTGCGTCTCCGATCCCGGTGACGCTGATGTTGCCTTTCGCCTCGCACAGGAAGAAGTTCAGCCACGAGCCATAGTCCGCTGTGGACGCCAGTCGACTGACCTTCTCCGGCAGATACTGGATGAACTCCTCGACCACGGTCTCGTGTTCGTTGAGGTTGCCGGCCAGGGTGCCGAGGGCGTCGATGTCCTCGCGCAGCGGTCGGCGCGCTTCCTCCAACAGTCCCGCGGTCGTGTCGGCCAGTTCCCCGATGGAGGAGATGGCCTCGCCGATGGGCTCCCGGTCACTGGCGAGCCCGGACACGAACCGCTGAAGCCTGCCGATGAGCTGCGACAACTGTGGTGTGCGCTCGTTGAGCGTGTGCAGCACCGAGTTCAGGTTGTCGATCACCTCGCCGATGACCTGGTCCTTCTCGGCCAGTGTGGTGGTCAGTGACGCCGTGTGGGCGAGCAGGCTCTCCACCGTGCCGCCCTCGCCCTGCAGTACCTGGATGATCTGGTACGACAGCGTGTTCACGTCCTCGGGCGACAGCGCCTGGAACAGTGGTTTGAACCCGTTGAACAGCTCGGTTAAGTCCACGGCGGGCCGGGTGCGTTCCAGCGGGATGGTGTCGCCCGGTTCGAGGACGCCCTGCGGTTCGCCCTCGCCGCGCTCCAGCGACAGGTAGCGCTGGCCGATGAGGTTGCGGAACTTGATGGCGGCGACGGTGTTGTCGGGCAGTGTGCGGTTGCGGTCCAGTTCGAACTCGACCTCCGCGATCCTGCGGTCCACGACACGGATGTCGGACACCTTGCCCACCATCACCCCGGCAATACGCACGTCGTCGCCCGGCAGCACCGAGGTGGCGTCGGTGAAACGCGCCTTGTAGGTCTCGGTGCCCGTCATGTTCATGTTGGCGATGCTGAAGCCGAGGATGGTGGTGAACACCACGGTGATGACCACGAACGCGGTGAGCTTCGTCAGCGGCGCGAGGAGCCCTTTCACTCGCTCACCCCCTCGTGGCGGAACCTGCGACGTCGTCCGTTTCCGGCGAGTGTCCGGCTCATTCGACCGTCACCTCCGCTCCCCGGTACAGCGGCGCGACCAGCAGTGAACCCCACGCAGGCACTTCGGACGGCTCCATGCCGACCCGTGGCCCGGCGAGCTGCGCCACGAGCGCGTGTTCACCACCGGTGTTCGCGGGGTTGCCCATCGGGGCTGCCCCGCCGACGGCGGCCGAGTCGTTCAAACCCTTCCCGGCCGAGTCCGCGGACTCGGGTGGCACGGTGCCGTCCTGGACCGGGCCGTCCGGCGGATGCTGCGGGAACGGGTCGGGCATCTCTTTCATGTCGTAGCAGCGCGGACCGCGCTTGTCGTTGTACTCGGGCTCGTCTTGTCCCGGCTTGTACGGGCCTCGGTCCACAGTGATCTCCAAGGTGATGTGCAGGCCCGGCTTGTTGGTGCCCTTGCCGAACGACTCGTCGATCCTGGGCACCAGCTCCGCCATCTGCCCTAGGAAACACGGGTACGAGGGTGCGTACTTCGCCAACAGCTCCGCCGTGGGGCGCGCCGTCTCGCCGAGGCTGATGAGGTTGGCCGAGTTGGCTTCGAGGAACGTGTCCAGATCGACCGAGGCGGTCGACACCGTGCGGTACAGCGTGTCCAGGTTCAGGCTCTGGTCGACGATCGTGCGGCTCGTCGTGGTGAGGTTGTCCAACGTCCGCACGAGGTCGGGTGCGACGTCGGACAGGGTTCCGGAGAACTCGGCGAGCTCTCGCAGGTTCTCCTGCAGTTTGGGCACGTGCGGGTTCAACTCACCGACATACTCGCCCAATTCGGACAGTGTATCGCCCAGTTGTTCGCCCCTACCCTCCAAGGCGGTGGAGATGGCGGTCAGGGTGCTGGACAGTTTCTCCGGCTGCACGGCCTGCAACACGGGCAGGAGGTTGTCGAGAGCCTGTTCCAGCCGCACGGCGTCCTCGGTGCGGTCCTGGGTGATGACGGTGCCGTTGGACACGCTCACCGTGGAAGGCTGCTCGGGAATGGTCAGGTCGACGTAGCGCTCCCCGAACAACGTCTTCGGCAGAAACCGTGCGGACACGTTGGCGGGCACGAGCTCCGCCTGCTCCGGGTCCAGGTGCAAGACGAGCTCCGCGCCACCCGAGTGGCTCGGTTCGATCGCGTGGACCCTGCCCACTATCAGCCCGCGGACTTTCACATCCGAGTTCGGTGTCAGCTGGTTCCCGATCTCCCCCGCCTGCAACCGCACGGTCACGTGGTCGGTGAAAGCCCTGTTGTACACGGCGATACTCAACGCGATGCCACCGACGAGGATGGCCACCAGCAACAGGCCCAACAGCCTGCGACGAACCGTCGCCATTGTCGAGCTCATCCCGCGATCCTCACCGTCGTGTCGGTGCCCCAGATGGCGAAACCGATGAAGAAGTTGACCACGGCCACCGTCACGATCGACAGCCGCACGGCCTTACCGACCGCGATGCCGACCCCGGCGGGACCACCGGTGGCCCGGTAGCCGTAGTAGCAGTGCATGAGAATGATCAACACACTGAAGATCAGCACCTTGACGAACGAGTAGAACACGTCCTCAGGTGGCAGGAACATGTCGAAGTAGTGGTCGTAGGTCCCCGCCGATTGGCCGTACAGATACACGACCACCGTCCGCGAGGCCAGATACGAACTGAGCAGGCCGATGACGTACAGCGGGATGATCGCGATGAATCCGGCGATGATGCGGGTGGTCACGAGGTACGGCAGGCTCGGCACCCCCATGACCTCCAGCGCGTCGACCTCCTCCGAGATCCGCATGGCACCCAGCTGCGCGGTGAACCCCGCGCCCACGGTGGCCGACAACGCCAGCCCCGCCACGAGCGGCGCGATCTCCCTGGTGTTGAAGAAAGACGTCAAAAAACCCGTGAACGCCGACGTGCCGATGGAGTCCAGGGCCGAGAAACCCTGTAGCCCGACCAGGACACCGGTGAACAGGGTCAGCCCGACCATCACGCCCACGGTGCCGCCGATCACGGCCAACGACCCGGACCCGAAACTCACCTCGGCGAGCAGCCGCAACACTTCCTTGCTGTAGCGGCGGATCGCCCTGGGCGCCCACGCGAGCGCTCGCAGGTAGAACGACATCTGGTCGCCGAGCATGTCCAACGTCTTCAGTGGACGGTTGGCGAGGTTCTTGGCGTTCTGGAGCAAGCGAGCCATCGGTCCTCAGTCCAGCTTTGAGGGGACGAGCTGCAGGTAGATCAACGTGAGCACGGTGTTGACCACGAACAGCAGCAGGAATGTGATGACGACGGACTGGTTCACCGCGTCGCCCACTCCTTTCGGGCCGGGCGGCGGATTCAGTCCCCGGTACGCGGCGACGACCGCGGCGATGAACCCGAAAATCAACGCCTTGATCTCACCGATCCACAGGTCGGACAACTGCGCCAACGCCGAGAAACTCGCCAGGTACGCACCCGGTGTGCCGTCCTGCAACACGACGTTGAAGAAATAGCCACCGAGTACCCCGATGACACTGACCATGCCGTTGAGAAGCAACGCGACGAACATGCACGCCAGCACCCGCGGCACGATGAGGCGCTGCACAGCGGAGACGCCGAGCACCTCCATGGCGTCGATCTCCTCGCGGATCGTGCGCGCACCGATGTCGGCGCAGATCGCCGATCCGCCCGCGCCCGCCACGAGCAACGCCACCACGAGCGGGCTCGCCTGCTGCACGGTCGCCAGCACGCTGCCCGCCCCCGTGTACGACTGGGCGCCGAGCTGCCTGGCCAACGATCCGAACTGCATCGAGATGACCGCGCCGAACGGGATGGCCACCAAAGCCGTCGGCAGGATCGTCACGCTGGCGATGAACCACGCCTGCTGGATGAATTCCCGAAACTGGAACGGCCGCCGGAACACGCCACGCGCCACGTCGAGGGCGAGCGCGAACAACTTCCCGGTCTCCCACAGCATCCCGATGCCGGGAATCCTGGCCGTCGAGGCCGGAGAGCTCATGAGTTTCCTTGCTCGTACGGGGGTAGTCCTCGGGTCGCGTCGTTGGGGCCCAGCTCGATCGGCTGGGTCCGACTCGAATCGGGAATGGTGGCGACGTCGCCGGTGGGCAGGACGCCGTGCTGGGTGCCGACGAGGCTGGCGCTGTGGACGCCGTAGTGACGCTGCTCCTCGGGCGAGAGCGACGCGATGATCGACTCGCGAGCCGCCTCGGGAAGCGTGTGCAGCATGCGCATCACGCGGTCCTTACGTCTGCGCGCGCCCTGCCGTTCGGGCAGCCCGGGCGTGGGCTGCAACTGCGGTGGCACGCCCGTCACCTCTTCGACGCCGCCCGCGTGGTGTCCCGCTTCGAACATCGCGCGTTCGGCGGCGAGTGTCGCCGAGTCCTTCTCCTCGGACATGCCGATGGGACCGTCCATGCGCCCGTTGAGGAACTGCTTGACCACGGGTTCCTCGCTGGTGAGCAGCACTTCGCGCGGACCGAACATCACTAGTTCCTTGCGGTACAGCATGCCGAGGTTGTCCGGGACCGTTCGCGCGAGGTTGATGTTGTGGGTGACGATGAGGAACGTGGCGTCGATCTGAGCGTTGACGTCGATGAAAAGCTGCGAGATGTAGGTCGTGCGCACGGGGTCCAAACCGGAGTCCGGCTCGTCGACCAGAATGATCTCCGGATCGAGAACCAGTGCCCTGGCCAACCCGGCGCGTTTACGCATACCACCGGAAATCTCGCCCGGGAGTTTCTTCTCCGCACCGGACAGACCCGTCATATCGAGCTTCTCGAGAACGATCTTGCGGATCTCGGTCTCGGATTTCTTCGTGTGTTCCCGAAGTGGGAAGGCGACGTTGTCGTAGAGGCTCATCGAACCGAACAGAGCGCCGTCCTGGAACAGCACCCCGAACAGTTTGCGTGTCTCGTAGAGCTTGCGCTCCGAACATCTCACGATGTCCACACCGTTGATCACGCATTTTCCTCTGTCCGGTTTCAACAATCCGATCATGGACTTGAGAAACACGGACTTGCCGGTGCCCGACGGCCCCAGCATCACCGATACCTCGCCGGGCGGCAGCGTCAACGTGACGTCACGCCAGATGGTGTGCTTACCGAAGGACTTGCTCAGGCCCTCGATGACCACCTCGGCACCCATCGCACCTCCCGGAGTTCGTTCATGGCGCGTCAACAACTTGCAACGAGCCGAAGTCGCGCGGGTTACTCACCAGTTTTCGGCTGAACCGGTTTTCGATCACAAGCTCGTGGTCCGCCGCACACTAACCCACGATCGAGTGAGCACAAAAAAGGCGGGTCGTTCGTCACGACGAACGACCCGCCCTTTGACGGAATGTGAAAGTCAGCTCACTTGAGGCTGACCTGAGCGCCGGCGGCCTCCAGCTTCTCCTTGGCGGCGTCGGCAGCTTCCTTGTCGACCTTCTCCAGCAGCGGCTTCGGAGCGCTCTCGACGAGCTCCTTGGCCTCCTTCAGGCCGAGACCGGAGACGATCTCACGCACGACCTTGATGACCTGGATCTTCTTGTCACCGGCGCCCTCGAGGACGACGTCGAACTCGTCCTTCTCCTCCTCGGCCGGCGCGGCGGCACCGCCGGCGGCAGCACCCGGGGCGGCCATGACGGCGGCCGGCGCGGCGGCGGTGACGTCGAAGGTCTCCTCGAACTGCTTCACGAACTCGGACAGCTCGAGCAGCGTCATCTCCTTGAACGCGTCGAGCAGTTCCTCAGTGCTCAGCTTCGCCATGGTGGCGTTCCTTCCTTGTTGCGACTCCGTAAGTCGGGTGGGTAATGGTCAGCTCTCGGCAGCCGGACCGGCGCTCTACTCGGCGCCGCCTTCGGACTTGCGCTTCTCCTCCAGCGCGGCACCCAGGCGCGCGACCTGCGATGCCGGAGCCTGGAACAGCGCGGCGGCCTGGGACAGCTTCGCCTTCATGGCGCCCGCCGCCTTGGCGAGCAGCACCTCGCGGCTCTCCAGGTCGGCGATCCTCTCGATCTCACTGACCGAGAGAGGCGCACCGTCCATGTAGCCGCCCTTGATCACCAGGGCGTTGTTGTCCTTCGCGAAGTCACGCAGCACCTTCGCCGCCTCGACCGGCTCGCCCTCCACGAAGGCGATCGCGGTCGGACCGACGAACAGCTCATCGAGACCCTCGACACCCGCCTCGGCGGCGGCACGCTTGACGAGAGTATTCTTCGCGACCCGGTACTTGGCCGTGTTGCCGAGAGCGCGACGCAGCTCATTGAGCTGGGACACGGAGAGGCCACTGTACTGGGTGACAACAGCTGCCGAGCTGTTGCGGAACTTGTCCGCGATCTCGGCGACGGCCGCCACCTTGTCGGGCTTC
>NZ_DAHVQP010000065.1:0-5324 GCF_027317685.1 Saccharomonospora sp. | reverse complement strand
CCCCAGTCTCGGTATCAGGTTGGAGTGGACGCTCCGGTCATTCTCCTCGGTGAGAGGAGTCGCTGTCGTTCGGCAAGACGGGCGTCGCATGCCTGGCCATCGGTCCCACTCCCACAGCAGACGCTCACGCAGCTCATGGAGCCGGTCGACGGTGGCGACACCGGCCTCCTCGTCGGGTGCTTCGGAGTTGAACACCATGGACAGCATGACCGCGGCGTCGAGCCGGTGTATCGACAGCGCGACCGCGTCGAGCGGGGCGGTTTCCCCGTGCCCGGTGAGGACGGCATCGATGTCGAGCTCGTTCTCGGGCAGCCTAGCGAACTCCATCAGCCCGCCCAGCTGGTACGCCACCAACACCGAACGCGCGGGGTGTGCCGAATGTTGTGGCCGTCCCCGCATGCCATGGCGACGTTGCGGGGTCGGGTGGTCAGCGGGTCTAGTCGGACGAACAACCGGAGTGCTGGGTTGTTTCGTGGGGCAGCGCATGTGGGCGAGATGGGTGAGGTGTCCGCAACAGTGGCCGGGGTTCGCCGTTGTCGTCCCACAGAGCGTAATCGGCGATCTCAGGGACACCGTGTTCCCAGGTTCCTCTGAAGCTCCTCTGTAGGGCCTGGGTGAGTTCGGTGAGTATCGGTGGTACACAGCAGGTCGAAGAGAGCCTCGCGCACGGCTTGTCCCCAGTCGCGATCTCAATGAGTGCTGCGGGTTTGGGCTCGGGACCGCTCTCCGACGTGGAGGAGGGCTCGAGTGGTAGGCAGGTCAGCAGCCGTATCCGCGGCACGTGGCGGGGGCTGGGGTCGGGTTCCAGTAGGAACCGCAGCACCGCCTCGATCTTGTCGTCCTACCGCCTCCATCTCCCACTGAGATCCGCCTAGTCCAGGAGCCGCCAGGCGGCGTGCCAGAGTTCGTCTCGCACCGATCCCGTGTTCGTCCAGGCCGTGTCGATCGCTGTTCGAGCTTGGGTGCGAGCCGTTCGTCATGTGCTCACAGCATGACGTCCAGCAGCATCTCGCGGGCTCCGGCTGCCAGCCGTCACGGGATGCCGTGGAACGCGGTTTTCGGATCAGGGCGGCCGTCGCGTATCGCGCTCCCCATCCCCACCCGTGACGGGCGCGGTGGAACGCCCGATGCAGTCGTTTCCGTCTCACCCTCCTACGTTCGAGCGCCACGGAAGCGGTGCAAATCGCTGGTGGAACCGGTGTGCGGGACAGTTCTTCCGTTGCAGAGGTCACCGCTGCGGGGGCTGGCGTCGTTGCTCGGCCGTCACGGGTCGTGTCCACCCAAACTCGCGGACTTGCTCACCACACGACCTGCGTCGATGCGGTCCTGATCGGGGGTCCCCCGTGGGGTGATTCGAGCACCGGGACAGCTCCGGCACGGCCATGCTGCTCGATATGACGGTCGCCGAGACGAAAAGTTCCGTGAGTCGTCGGTGGACCGTCGGTTTGCTGTTGTTGCTGACTTTCGTCACCGGACTCGTGGACGCCGTGAGTTTCCTGGAACTCGGGCAGGTGTTCGTCGCGAACATGACCGGCAACATCACGTTCCTCGGTCTCAGCCTTCACCCCGACGCGCATGTCGAACCGACCACGCCGCTGGTGGCGTTGGGTGGGTTCGTCGTGGGAGCACTGATCGCCGGGCGGGTGGCGAACCGGTTCGACCGGGCCCCGCGGCGGTGGTTGCCCACGGCGTTCGGTATCGAGGCTTTCGTCATCGCCCTGGTGGCGGTGCTGGCCGTGGCTTTGGGAATCCAGAACGGCACGGTGCATCACCTCGGTGTCCATGACCTGACCACCACTGTGCTCACACTTTCCCTCGCCGGTGTCGTGACCGACAGTCAGATCGCCCGGGGTCCCATGGCGCGTCCGCATCGGCGGCTCGGGTCCATCGCCGCCATGTTGGCGGGAGCCGGTGTCGGGGCGCTGTTGTTGTTCGTGTCACTGAGCCTGGTGCTCGCCCTCACGGCGAGCGGCACCGCGGTCGTCGCCACCTGCTTCGCTCTGGTCGGCCGAGGCGCAGCTGACACGGACAACGATCAAAAACGCAACCGGTGACGCGCCACCGCCGGTGCATGCCCCGACCATCCCGGCCGGGATTGGGCGCAACTTCTCCACCTCGACGCCGCCCGAGGGTGCCGGTCGAGGTGACATCCCCGCGTTGAGGAGCGCATCACCTCGGCAGGCGGGCCGACAGGACATCGGTCGGTCGCACAGCCAGGACTCCGTCGCGTACCGCGAGCGGGCGCGCTCAACTCGGCCGGCTCCACACACGTGCGTCGTCGCACGGTGATGCGGTTCGTCGTCCCCTGCGGTTCGGGCAGGGAAGTCTCTTCTTTTCCAGGCTTACCTGCGGGTTTAGTTTCGCGAACGCGATACGCGAAATAGTTTATCGATACGCGATACCGTGAAACTAGGTGGCACACAATGGATGTTATGTGCCATCTGTAATCGGCACCCCTTTGCGCGCCGACACGCGAAACGAGGCTGCCTCACACGGGTGGGTGCCGAGGGCGCGAGAGGAAGTGCCCCCTGTCGGCGTACACGAAGGGGCCGGGGCGGGCCGCGACTATCGGGGCTCGAAGGCTCCGGGGGCGGCCACTGCGATCGGAGGCGCACGATGCATCCGCTTCGGCAGACTGTGCGCTGTTGTCGCGGGCATGCAGAAGCTGTCGACAGCTGGGGGCGACGAGGGGTCGGTGGCCCTACCGGCAGCGGGGCGGGGCCGATCCTGCGCCTCGATTTTTGGTGGTTTTGTCCGAATTTAGGACGAGTGTGGCCTCAAGGACCGGGCTTTTCTTCCGTCACCGTGACGAAATTAAGTCGATGGTCGGGACGCCTGAAATGATGGTTTGAGGTCCGGCTTGAGAGCTTGTCGCATAGCACTTCGCGCGAGCGCGCTCCGACAAAGGGGGCTACGGACGCCCGATGCCGTGGTTCGCCGAAACGGCGGGGCGGGTCCACTCGCGGCCGGGGCCACCGTGTTTCGGATTTCCACGCTGCGGTATCACCCGGTTCCCGGTCCTGCCCATCGATATCGCGAGGTGGGAGCATCCGCACGGCGGCGTGACTGCAGTATCGCCGTGTCGGTTCACACGCCGCATCGACGATGGGCTTTCTCGCCCGGCCTCTCCCCTCACCGGGTGAGGGCATCTTCTTCAACCCTGTCGAAGCCGACCATGGGCGATGTTCTCTCGCGGCACGGTGTGGGCATTCAGTGAAGTGACGGCCGTGGAGCACCACCTGACTTCGACCACCGAGGACACGGCATTGGATGGACAACCCGTGACGTGCGGGAGGAAGAGGCACCATGAAGTACTTACTGTTGAAGCACTATCGAGGCGGGCCGGCCCCTATCGGTGACTGGGTGCCGATGGGTCGATGGACCTCGGAAGAGGTCGACGAGCATATGAAGTTCATGCGCGACTTCGCATCCCGACTGAAAGAGACGGGCGAGTTCGTCGAGTCTCAGGCCTTGGCGCCTGAAGGCGCGTTCGTGCGCTACGACGGCGAGGGACATCCGCCGGTGACCGATGGCCCGTTCTCCGAGGACAAGGACCTCATCGCCGGATGGATGATCGTCGACGTGGACTCCTGGGACCGTGCCGCTGAACTGGCCGGTGAGCTCTCCGCCGCTCCCGGTGCGGGAGGCGAACCGATCCACGAATGGATCGAGGTTCGACCGTTTCTCACCGAGTCGCACACCTGACAGGGCACCGACGACAGGACATCCCCGCGAAGCGAGGTCGACAGCGCGTCTCTTCGTGCTTCATGACGGTGTGACAACACTGCGGTCCACGGTCGTCATGCCGTTCAACGTCCGTCACCGATGGCCTACCCAGCCAGGCCCTCCCGTGCTGCGCCGATGACATGTCGAGATCACGTGCTCGCAATGGCCGGTGTGCGGACTGTGTGAGGCTGTTCGCGATACGCATCGGTTTGGCTCTGCCACCCGGGCGTCGATGACGCTCGCAGCGACTGCAGCGCTCTCGTCGAGTATCACCCCTCCGTGAGAAGTCGCTTCTGGTCAGTGCGCACTTTTGGATTCGTTCACGCCGATTCTTATCGCTTGCGACTCATCCTCGACGTCGACACAGCCCGGCGAACCTAGGTTGAAAAACCGACGTCGACGTCCAGCGGGCATGGCTTTCCCAGCAACGCCGACGACATCGACGCAGTGTTTTCACCAACTGAATCGAACGGAGCCCGCACGTGACCACGACGAGCGCAGACAGTGCCCAGCTACGTGCCCGGTTGGTCGACCACTTGGTGGAGGACGGTTTCCTGCACGAACCACGGTGGCGTGAGGCGTTCCTTGCCATACCGCGGGAGGAATTCGTCGATCGGTTCACCGTGCATGACCCGACGGCCGGCCGGTGCACTCACCATGATCTGACCATGGATCGTGCTGGTGCGCTGGCCGCCGTCTACAGCGATGTCGCATTGGTGACCCAGCTCGATTCCGGTGGGACTGCCACGTCCAGCTCCACCACACCGTCGCTGATGGCGCTGATGCTGGAACGACTCGATGTCTACCCCGGATATCGGGTGTTGGAGATCGGGACCGGCACCGGTTACAACGCCGCGTTGCTGTGTCATGTGCTCGGCGATCATGCTGTCACCAGCGTCGACATCGACCCGTGTCTCGTCGAGCGGGCACGGACACGACTGGCCGGACTCGGGTATCGGCCCCGGCTGGTCGTCGGTGACGGTGCGCTCGGTGTCCCCGCGACGACCCACTACGACAGGATCATCGCCACCTGCGGCCTGCCGCGTGTTCCCGAAGCATGGCTGACCCAGGTCCGCCCCAGCGGGATCATCCTGGTCAATCTGGGCTTCACCTTGGCCAGGCTCACCGTCACAACCGATCACAGTGCCTGTGGTCGGTTCACCGACTACGCCGCTTTCATGTTCCGTCGCGCCGACCTCAGCGAGATCGCGCCGACCGTGCAGGACATCATCGCGGCCGCCGATCGCGACGGCACCACCTATCAGGCTCCTCTTCCACCCTTTCTTGAGGAAAGGTCCCTGCAGTGCTTGCATGCCATCGTCTACCCCCATGTGCGCCGGGTCATCGTGCACAGCGACGACGGTGATCTCTACTCGTTGAGCAATCCCGCCACGGGTGCCTGGGCGCGCGCCTGTCCCGAGCCCGGTGGGCAGGCGACCGTCGTGCACGGGGGACCTGGTGATCTGTGGCGGAACCTGTTGGATCTCGCCGCGTGGTGGGACGACCTCGGCCGTCCTGAGCCCACCCGTTTCGGGTTGACCGTGTCGTCGAACGGCGCGCACACGTTGTGGCTGGATCAACCGGATCGTACGGTGATG
>NZ_DAHVQP010000046.1:0-44332 GCF_027317685.1 Saccharomonospora sp. | reverse complement strand
CCGGTGGGACACGAGCGTGCTGCTCGTCCTCGCCGACCATTCGATGGACTGGTCGATGACCCACCGCGTGATCTCGTTGACGCCGGTGCTGGAAGCCGACCCGTTCCTGGCGGGACGGGTGGCGATCGCGCAGAACGGCGGGGCCGACCTGTTGACCTTCACCGGTGCCGACAGCGAACGCGCGGACGCCGTCGACCGGATGCGCGAGCTCGTCCCGGGAGTCGACGGTGTGCTGTCGGTGCACTCGCCCGACGAGCTGCGACTCGGCCCGCGTGCGGGTGACCTCGTCGTGTACTGCCGAGCGGGGTGGCGGTTCACCGACCCGGAACTGTGGTCGAACCCGATCCCTGGTAACCACGGACACCCGGCCACCGAGCCGATCCCGTTCTTCGTGTCGGGAGGCCACCCGGTCGTACGGACGGGGCACACCTCCTCCGCCGCCGCGACCACGGTCGATGTGGCACCCACCGTGGGCGCTCTGTTCGGTCTGCCGGAACCCGAAGGCGGCTACGACGGCGAGGTGCGAGGTGAGGCATTCCAGGTCACACTCCCGTCGGCACTTCCGCCGACATAGCCGCCTGCGCTCCGAGCCACGGCCGCGGTCTTCGTCTCGCCCGGTGCCATGGTGGTCTCGCCGCGTCGGTGAGCCGCGAACAGCGCTCACACCAGGGGCTTGCCGGTGCGTAGTCGACGCCGCAGGTCCCACAGAAGGGCGTTGTAGGGGAATTCCCGCAGCAGCTTGGGCAGACGCAGCACCACCGCCGCCAGTACCGACATCATCCGGTCGAAGCGGCGTTGGTGCCGGTCCGACCAGGAAAGTCGCATCTGCTCCCGAAACGGTGGAGGCAGAAAACCCGTGGTGATGAACTTGTTCAATCTTCCGAAAAGGATCCTCACGGGGCGGGGGAACATGCGCAGGGTGGCGACTCCGTACAGGTATTCCCGGACGGTGTCGTCGATGGAGATGTGCTTCAGCGACCTCTGCCAGTACCGTTCGAACTCGGCTCGGTCCGAGGGCCACATGTTCGGCCGCACTTGCAGTGTGGTGCCCAGCGCCGCCGACTGCGCGTAGATCCGATCGGCTGTGTCGGCGTCGACCTCACCGACGAAGACGCGGCGGACGTCCTCGACACCCCGGTACAGACAGGCGGCGACCCACAGCTGCAGTTCGGGGTCCATAGCGTGGTAACGCACCGGGCTTGTCGCGGTGGAGCGCGCCTGGGCATGTTGCCGGTTCACCGCGCGGCGGAAAGCCTTACGCTCGTCGTCCGTGCCGAGCATGGCCACGGCCAGATAGGTCAGGGTGGTGCGGGTGCGTTTCGCCGGATTTCTGTAGATGTTGCCGTCGTCCACCCGGCTTTCCACGACACCGTAACCGACAGCGGGTAACGCCAGCTGCATGATGACGTTCGCGCCGCCCGCGAGGAGGCCGGCGCCGATGACCGTGTGTGCGCGAACATCCTGTCGAGGTCGTATGGGCCGCACGAGGAACCCTCCCGGGAGGACGTGTTTGCACGCGACCTCAGCTTACGCAGTCGTGTCCGCAGGCTGTGTAGTCGTGTCCGCGAGTTACGTAGCGAGATCCGCAAATCACGGAGCCACCCGGTGGGACCGCGATCGGCGGTTGCCGTGACTCGACGCTGTCTGGGACTCTCTGGGACTCTGTCTGGCACTCCGCGACATGGAGGCGATCTCCGGGGACGGGAGGCAAGGTGAGCGACGAGAACACCGCGCTGGTCCGCGTACTCGGTCGGTGGGACGTGCTTGTGGTCGCGTTCGGGGCGATGATCGGCTTCGGCTGGATCGTGCTGACCGGCGATTTCCTGCGGGATGCCGGGGCGCTGGGAGCCGCGTCGGCGTTCGCGGTCGGGGGTGTGGTGGTGTCCCTCATCGGGCTCACCTACGCAGAACTGGTATCGGTCATACCGAAGGCGGGCGGTGAGCACAACTACGTCCTGCGCGGTATGGGGGCACGGCCCGCGTTCGCCACGTCGTGGTTGCTCGTCCTCGGATACATCACGGTGGTGGCCTTCGAGGCCGTCGCACTGCCGGAGAGTCTGTCGTATCTGGTCCCGGGGCTGGAGAGCGCACGCCTGTGGTCGGTGGCGGGTTCCGACGTCTACGGCATGTGGGTGCTCGTCGGTGTGCTGGCAGCGGTGGTGATGACGGCGCTGAACTATGTCGGCGTGCGTCCGGCGGCGATGTTCCAGACCATCGCGGTGTTGTTTCTGTGCGCGGTCGGAGCCACGCTGCTCGCGGGTGCGTTCATCGGTGGTACCACCGAACATCTGCGGCCCGCGTTCGGTTCGGGTCTCGGTGGGACCATCGGGGTGCTCATGGCGGTGCCGTTTCTGTTCGTGGGCTTCGACGTGATCCCACAGACCGCCGAGGAGATCAAGGTGCCGTTCCGTCAGGTCGGCGTCATTCTCGTGCTTTCGGTCGGTTGTGCGGCGGCTTGGTACATCCTGGTCATGCTCACCGTCGGGTCGGCCATGCCGGCCGACGACCTCGGTGTTTCCGGTCTCGCGGCCGCCGATGGCATGGCCGCGTTGTGGGACAGCTCGGTGATGGGGAATGTGCTCGTGCTCGGCGGCATCGCTGGAATTCTGACGAGCTGGAACGGTTTCGTCATTGGGGTGAGCAGGCTGCTCTACGCGATGGCGCAGTCGGGCATGATGCCCGCCTGGTTCGGCAGGGTGCATCCGCGCTTCCGTACGCCAGGAAACGCGATCCTGTTCGTCGGCGCGTTCTCCGTGATCGCACCGTTCTTCGGCAGTGAGCTTCTGACGTGGATGGTCGACGCGGGCGGGTTGGCCATCATCGTGGCGTACACGATGGTGGCCCTGACGTTTTTGGCTCTGCGGCGAAACGAGCCCGAGCTGGATCGACCGTTCCGGGTTCCCGCGGGGCGTGTGGTGGGCTGTCTCGCCGTCGCGTTCGGACTCGGGCTTGCGGTGCTGTTCCTGCCGGGAATGCCCAGCGGGCTCACGACGCCGGAGTGGATCGTGGTCGGGTTGTGGGGTGCGTTCGGAGTGCTGCTCGGTCGGCGGGTTCCTCGTGTCCGGCCGGGGCCGGACGCCGAGGAACGGTTGCTCGCCGTCAGACAGCCGTCGCGTGAGCGGTGAGTTCGTCGAGCACCTTGCGCAGACCTTCGATCACTTCGGTGTCGTTTCGCGGGTGGGTCTCGGCGAAGCGGGTGCCCGAACCAGGGATCGACAGTGTGGCCGAGTCGAGGACCTTCGCGCCCGCGATGCCCGCGGCCTTGCGGGCTTCGTCCTGCGCCCACACTCCGCCGTATTGTCCGAACGCGGTGCCCACCACGGCCGTGGGCTTGTTCTGCAGCGCGCCCGTGCCGAACGGGCGGGAGAGCCAGTCGATGGCGTTCTTCAACACCGCGGGAATGGTGCCGTTGTACTCGGGCGAGCACAGGAGCACGGCGTCGGCCGCGGTGACGGCTTCGCGCAGGTGGGTCGCGGCCGAGGGGACGGTGTCCGTGGTGTCGATGTCTTCGTTGTAGAACGGCAGATCGGCGAGGTCGTCGTAGATCTCGACGTGTACGCCGTCGGGAGCGTGTTCGACGGCCGCTTCGGCGAGTTGCCGGTTGTGTGACCCCGCTCTGAGGCTGCCGACGAGTGTGAGGACACGGACTGTCATGACTTTCTCTCCCACAGGCTGGTGTTTCGGCGGCCCGCACTGCGAGAACAGAAACGGACCATAGTCCGTTTTTGTGTGTAACAAGGGCGCACAATGTTGGTCAACGGGACGTGGTGCGGGTTACCCTGCCGCATGTGTGCGCTCCGTCCTCGTCACCGCAGGCCGGTCGTGGCCGAGGTGAAGTCTTTCTCGGGCTTGTGAACCGTCACGAACACGGAGGTCAGCGCGCCGATGCCGTCCGCAACCGTGCTCGCGTGCTCGACGCGGCGACTCGCCTCGCGGCCCGGCACGGCGCGACCAACCTCACGATGGACGCGGTCGCGGCCGAGGCATCAGTGGGTAAAGGCACGATCTTTCGCCACTTCGGCGACCGCACAGGCCTGTTGATGGCCCTGCTGGATCGCGCTGAACATCAGTTACAGGCCAGGTTCCTCAGCGGACCGCCGCCGCTCGGCCCGGGTGCCGACCCGGGTGCCAGGCTAAGGGCGTTCGGCGCGGCCGTGCTCCAGCACGAACAGGAGTACCACGACCTCTACCTGGCCGCCGCGTTGGACGCGCAGAGACGATTTCTCGTCCCGGCCTACCAGGTGCGGCGCACGCACGTCGCCATGCTGGTGCGTTCCCTCGATCCCCGTGCCGACGCCGATCTACTGAGCCATGCGCTTTTGGGGTATCTCGACACGGCGCTGACGCACCACTTGTTGCGGCAACGCGAGCTGGGGTTGGCGCGATTGGAAGCGGGCTGGGTCGACCTCGTCTCCCGCTTGTGCACTTGATCGAGGAACGCGTGGCCGTCCTCGACCCGGTTGCCCGCTCCTTACTTGGCGGGCAGCAGGACCACGCCGTCGTCATCGGCGTAGAGGTGGTCTCCCGGGATGAACGTGACACTGCCGAAGCCCACGGGCACATCGACAGCACCTCGTCCCGCTTTGGAGCTCTTGCGCGGGTTGGTTCCCAAAGCCTTGACGCCGAGTGGGAGTTCGGCGAGAGCCGCACTGTCCCGTACGGCGCCGTGAATCACCAGTCCCGCCCAGCCGTTCTCGACCGCGGAGGTGGCGATGAGGTCGCCGGTGAGCGCGGTGTGCACGGAACCTCCACCGTCGACGACCAGTACGCAGCCGTCGCCCGGGGTGCGCAGGAGTTCACGTACCAGCCCGTTGTCCTCGTGGCACGAAATCGTGCGGACCCGTCCGGAGAACACCCGGTGCCCGCCGAACTGCTGGAACTGGGTGTCGCACACCCGTAGCCGATCGCCGTATTCGTCGACGAGGTCGGCGGTGGTGAAGGACGGGGTCGTGGAGGGCGTCTGGGTCGGGTCGGTCACGGGCAGCCTTTCGTCTCGCCGGGGGATCCCATGGTGACGCATCGAGACGGACACCGGCAGGAGTGCGGGGGCGGGGTGAGCAACATCTCGACATGTCGACGCCATAAGTGACTTGCTGATTTCTTTGAGTCACTGACTGATCCCACCGGAGAACACGGTGCGCGTATCCGTCATCGTGAGCTTCCCGCTTCCTTGGGTGAGCGGGTGAACACAGTCCTGTATCGAGGAGGATTCAGGTGACACTCAGTACAGCCGGTTCGGACACGGGCGTTCCCGGTGGTCCTGCGCGGTGGTCTTCCCCGGCGGCCACGGGCGGCACCTTGACGGTGACCGAGCCCGCCACGGGCAACGTCCTCGCCGAGGTCGATGAGGCGTCCTCCGCCGATGTCGACCGCGCTGTCGCCAGGGCGAAGCAGGCTCAGCGCGAGTGGGCCGCCGCTACGTACGACCAGCGTGCCGCGGTGCTGCGTCGGGCCGCGCGTCTGCTGGAGGCCGACCCCGACCGGCTGCTCCGGTGGCTTGTCCCCGAGTCGGGTTCGGCGCGGGGTAAAGCGTCGTTCGAGGTCGGGCTGGTGGTCTCGGAGCTCGACGAGTGCGCGGCTTTGACCTCCCAGCCCTACGGTGAGCTGTTGCAGTCCACCAAGCCACGACTGTCGCTTGCCCGTCGGGTGCCGATCGGGGTGGTGGGAGTGATCTCGCCATTCAACTTCCCCGGCATCCTGTCGATGCGTTCGGTCGCGCCCGCATTGGCGGTGGGCAACGCCGTGGTGTTGAAGCCCGACCCCCGTACGCCGATCTCGGGTGGTCTCGCTCTCGCCGAGTTGCTCACCGAGGCGGGACTGCCCGACGGGCTGCTCACAGTACTGCCAGGTGGGGCCGAGGTCGGACAGGCGTTGGTGGCTCATCCCGACGTACCGTGCATCTCGTTCACCGGTTCCACCCCCGCGGGGCGCAAGATCGGGGAGGCCGCCGCGCCGTTGCTCAAGCGCGTGCATTTGGAATTGGGCGGCAACAACGCGCTGCTCGTGTTGCCGGATGCCGATGTCGAGGCCGCCGCGTCGGCCGCGGCGTGGGGTTCGTTCCTGCACCAGGGGCAGATCTGCATGACGGCGGGACGGCACCTCGTCCACGCCTCGCTCGCGGACGAGTTCACGGCGCTGCTCGCGGCGAAGGCCGAGGCAGTCACCGTCGGAGACCCCACGGACGAGAGCAACGTGCTCGGCCCTGTCATCGACGAGCGGCAGCGGGAACAGATCCACCGCATCGTGACCGACACGGTGTCCGCGGGGGCGACGTTGCTGGCGGGTGGGAAATACGACGGCCTGTTCTACCGGCCGACGGTGTTGGCGAACGTGCCCGTCGACAGCCCGGCTTTCCGGCAGGAAATCTTCGGCCCCGTGGCCCCCGTCGTCACCTACGACAGCGTGGACGAGGCCATCGAGATCATCAACGACAGCGAGTTCGGTTTGAGTGTCGGCATCCTGACCTCCGACGCGTTCAGGGCGTTCGAACTCGCCGGCCGTATCGAGTCGGGCATGGTCCACATCAACGACCAGACGGTCGACGACGAGGCGACGATCCCGTTCGGTGGCACGAAGGCGTCCGGCGTGGGCGGGCGTTTCGGTGGCACCCGGGCCAACCTGGAGTCGTTCACCGAGACCCAGTGGATCACGATGCAGTCGTCGATCGAGCGTTATCCGTTCTGATGTTCTGACGACTCGTGTCGCCCTGTGGGCCGCTGTGGCCGCGTCCGATCCGGTGATGGCGGCCCACAGGGTGCGACACGCTGGAACCCGCCTTCGCCCCGACCCGTCACAGTGCGCATGGCGACACACGCTGTGCTGGGTTTGTTCTTGTGTGTGGTGGGAGGCTTCTTCCTGACGCTCGCGGTGAGAAGCTGGGGTTCGTTGCGTCGATTGCGGCGGGAGGGTGCCGAGGCGCTGGGCGAGGTCACCGGAGAGGGCATGACGGTGTCCGACCGGATCACCTTCGTCGCGGGGAACGGAAAGACCGTGGTGGACTCGGGCGCAAGAAGCGGAAAAGGAATGCCCTTGCGCCACGCGGTGGTGAGTTGGACCGACCTCGACGGGACGGAACACCGTGCCGCCAGTAGGTGCGGACGGATATGGGCCAAGTACTCGGAGGGCGCTCAGGTCACCGTGTACCGGCATCCTCGCGATTCGAGCCGGGTCGTGCTGGCGGGCGAGTGTCCTGCGCCGAAATACGCGATTGCCGTGTTGGCCGGGATGTGGATGGTGCTCGCTGTGCTGCCGCTGGCATGGCTCGTGCTCGCTTGACGGGTGTGCCGCGGTGACACGCGGGTATTGGCTCGAGCGAGTGAGGACTCGGCGCGAGCTTGACGGGAAATCGCGACGCGCCTCACACTGGAGTTGTATATATCGCAACTAGTTGCGCAATAAGCAACAACATGAACCGAGCGTGGTCTTCGCGTTCGGAAGCGACCATGACCGTCCCGGGCGTGAATCGAGGTGCCCCATGGCCGAGGTCATCCACCCATCTTTCGCCCACGAAACCCAGCAGACCCCCACTCCGCTGGCCACCGTGGTGCCGGAGCCGTCGATCCTGCTCTACCCGCGACTGCGTAAGTCGCCGTACTTCTGGAAATCCCGCGCGCACGGTGCCGCGTGCTACAGCGTCTACAACCACACCTATCACCCTCGGCACTATGGTGATCCCATCGGCGAGTACTGGGCGCTGCTGGAAGACGTCACCGTGTGGGACGTGGGCGTCGAACGCCAGTTGGAGATCACCGGACCCGACGCGTTCGATTTCACCAACATGCTGATCCCGCGTGATCTGACCAAATGCGACGTGGGACAGTGCAAGTACGTGTTCATCACCGCGCCCGACGGGGGAATCATCAACGATCCCGTTCTGCTGCGGCTGGAACACGACCGCTTCTGGCTCTCCCTCGCGGACAGCGATGTCGGTCTGTGGGCGAGAGGGCTCGCCCACGCGGGTGACTGGAACGTCACGATCCGAGAGGCCGACGTGGCGCCGCTGCAGATCCAGGGGCCGAAGGCCAAGGACCTCATGGCCGATCTGTTCGGGGAATCCGTGTTGGAGATCCCGTACTACCGGCTCCGGGAATACGAACTGGACGACATGCGTGTGGTCGTGAGCCGCACCGGCTACTCGGGCGAGCTCGGCTACGAGCTCTACCTCATCGACGCCTCCCGAGACGCCGAACGACTGTGGGATCGCGTGTGGGAAGCGGGCCGCCCACATGAGCTACGGCCGATCGGCCCCTGCCACATCCGCCGGATCGAGGCCGGCATGTTGGCCTACGGCTGCGACATCACGCTCGACACCAACCCACTGGAGGTCGGCTACGACTATCACTGGATGGTCGACCTCGACCAGGAGGCCGACTTCGTCGGAAAGGAAGCATTGCGCAGGGCCAGGGCCGAGGGCGTCAGCAGGATCATGGTCGGGCTGCGCATCGACGGCACGCCCCTCGGCAGCTACAACGACAGCTCGATGATCGAGGCGTTCCCGGTGTTCAACGGTGGGGCCGAGCCGGTGGGAACCGTGACAAGCGCCTGCCACTCACCCCGCCTGGATGCCAACATCGGACTGGCGATGGTGCCCGTGGAGCTGAGCGCCGTGGGTACGGAGGTCACCGTGGATACCCCCACCGGACGGCGGGGAGCGACGGTGGTGGAGAAGCCTTTCGTCGACCCGAGCAAGGCGACCCCGAAGCACTGATGCGCTGACGCGCCACGGGGAGGGGGCCACGATGAGGCTCTGCCGACACAGGAAAGCGCGGTCGTCACCCCGGCTGGACACCCTGGGTCCTCTGTTGGAGAGCCCACGGTTCGAGGTCCTGCCGTTGACCGATGTGCTCGATCAGACGGCTCGACTGCCGGAGGAGACGACGGTGACCGTGACGGCCTCCGCGTCGTACGGACTCGAAGCCACCGTGGCACTCTGCGAGAAGCTCGCCGCACAGCGGCTGTACGCGGTCCCGCACTTGGCCGCCCGTCAGGTGCGGGACACCGTCCACTTGCGCGACCTGCTCGACCGGCTGGCGGGAGCGCAGATCGATGAGGTGTTCGTCGTCGCCGGGGACGTCACCCCCCCGGCGGGACCATTTGCCGACGGCCTGTCGCTGCTGCGGGAGATTGAGGAATCGGGGCGGAGGCCGCGACGAGTCGGCATCCCGTGCTACCCGGAGGGGCATCCGAAGATCCCGGACGAGCGGTTGTGGACGGCATTGGACGCCAAACGGGAACACGCCGACTACGCGGTGAGTCAGCTGTGTTTCGACGCGACCGTGGTGTGCCGGTTCCTCCGCGATATGCACGACCACGGGGTGCGCCTACCGGTCATGGTCGGGCTCGCCGGCACGGTGGATCCAGCCACGCTGTTGCGGATCGGGTCGCGGATCGGAGTCGGGGACTCCTTGGCGTTTCTGCGGAAGAACCGGTCGATGGTGAGGACTTTGGCCGGACCGAGACGGTATCGACCCAGCCGTTTTCTCGCCGAGCTCGACGCGCACGTGGCCGACGGCGGCTGCGCGCCCGCCGGGCTGCATTTCTACACGTTCAACCGGCTCACCCCCACCGCCGAGTGGGTGGCCGAGGTGGCAGCACGTCACGTCGAGTAAGGAGCGAGGAACAGATGCCGACGAACTTGGAGATCTCGCGTAAGGCCTTCCGTAAACCCCTGATCGATGTGGCGGCCGACATGGGCATCGGCTCACACCTGGTCGAGCCCTACGGCAATTCGGCCGCGAAGATCTCGTTGGACGCACTCGACGAGCTCGCCGATCGGCCACGGGCGCGTTACGTGGTGGTCTCGTCGATCACGCCGACTCCTCTCGGCGAGGGCAAGACCACCACCACCGTGGGACTCGGACAGGGCTTCGCCCATCTCGACAAGCGTGCCGTCATCGCGGTCCGCCAGTCGTCGATGGGGCCGACGTTCGGAATCAAGGGCGGCGCGGCCGGAGGCGGCTACTCGCAGGTGGTGCCCATGGAGGCCGTCAACCTCCACCTCACCGGCGATCTCCATGCCGTCACCAGCGCGCACAACCTTCTTGCGGCGTTGCTCGACAATCACCTGCACAAAGGCAACGAGCTGGATATCGACCCGTTCTCCATCACGTGGCGGAGAGTGCTCGACGTCAACGACCGGGACCTACGGAGGATCATCACAGGCCTCGGCAGCAAACAGGACGGTGTGCCACGCGAGACGGGGTTCGACATCACCGCCGCAAGCGAGGTCATGGCCGTGCTGGCGTTGTCCACATCGCTGGCGGACCTCCGGAAGCGGCTCGGCCGCATCGTGGTGGGCTATGACCGGTCGGGTGCGCCGGTGACGGCGGAGCAGCTGCGTGGGGCAGGCGCGATGTGCGTGCAGCTGCGTGAGGCGATCAAACCGAACCTCATGCAATCGGTGGAACAGGTGCCCGTTCTCGTCCATTGTGGCCCGTTCGGGAACATCGCCCACGGCAATTCCTCCGTGCTGGCCGATCTCATCGGAACTCGTTGCGGTGACTATCTCGTCACCGAGGCCGGTTTCGGCGCCGACATGGGGGCCGAGAGGTTCTTCAACATCAAGTGTCGGGCCTCCGGCCTGGTACCCGACGCCGCCGTCGTGGTGGTCACCGTGCGCGCTTTGAAGGCCCACTCCGGTCGCTACCGCGTCGTGGCGGGCAAACCGCTGCCGGAGGAGATGCTGCTGGAGAACCCGGGCGACGTGTATGCGGGAGCCGAGAACCTGCGCAAGCAGCTCGCCAACATCCGGGCGCATGGTGTCACTCCCGTCGTGGCGGTCAACGCTTTCACAAGCGACTTCGACAGCGAGCACCGGGCGATCCTCGACATCGCGGCGGAGGAGGACGTGCGCGCGGCCGTGAGCATGCACGTGGCCGAAGGCGGTAAGGGAGCGGCCGAGCTGGCCGAAGCCGTGGCAGCGGCGTGCGAGGAACCGAGCACGTTCACCTATCTCTACCCGGATGACCTCCCCCTGGCCGACAAGATCGAGGTGGTGGCCCGACGTATGTACGGCGCCGACGGAATCGACCTGAGTCCCACGGCGCGCAAGCAGCTCGACACCTACACCCGCGCCGGGTTCGGTTCCCTGCCGGTGTGTATCGCCAAGACACACCTGTCACTGTCGGACGATCCGAGCCGCAAAGGAGCGCCCACGGATTGGCGCCTCCCGGTGAGGGAGGTGCGTGCCTCGGTGGGCGCGGGGTTCGTCTACCCCATCTGCGGTGACATGCGCACGATGCCGGGATTGTCCTCGGAACCGGCGGCCGAACACATCGACATCGACGAAGCGGGTCAGGTGGTGGGGCTGGCATGAGGGAAGTGAGACGTCCCCGCAGGAGCACGGAGGACTTCGCGAGGCAGGCTGGTTTTGTGCTCGTGGAGTTCGACCGGGTGCCCCGCGAAATAGAAGGAGGACTCCATGAGTGAGCTCCCGGCTGAGGCCGACGTCGTCGTCATCGGGGCGGGAATCGTCGGTAATTCGGTGAGTTACCACCTGGCCGAGGCGGGGTGGCGCCGTATCGTGTTGCTGGACAAGGGACCGTTGCCGGACCCGGGTGGCTCCACGGGCCATGCTTCGAACTTCATCTTTCCCGTGGACCACTCGAAGACGATTACGGCTCTGACGGTCGATTCCATGCGCCAGTACGAGAAGCTCGGCGTGCTCACCACCTGCGGGGGTGTGGAGATCGCCCGTGCGCCCGAGCGGGTCGAGGAATTGAGGCGCAGGATGGTCTCGGCCCGTGCGTGGGGGGTCGACGCCGAGCTCATCGACGGGCGTCGGGTCGCGGACCTTGTGCCCTTCGTCGATCCGGAACGGATCTCCGCCGGGTTCTGGACTCCTTCGACCGCTGTGGTCGATCCGCTCCAGGCTGGCGCGTTGATGCGCGAGCGAGCGAGTGAGCTCGGGGCGCTCACGGTGAGGGCGAACACCGAGATCACCGGGATTTGCGTGGCAGACGGACGAGTGCGTGGGGTCAGTACCGATGCTGGCGACATCGCCACCGACACGGTCGTGATCGCGTGCGGCGTGTGGAGTCCGAGGATCGCCGAGATGGCGGGGGCACGTATCCCGCTCGTTCCCGCCGTTCACCAAATGATCGACGTGGGTCCGATCCCGGAGTTGGAAGGCACGAACACCGAGATCGCCTATCCGATCGTGCGGGACATGGACGCGATGATGTACGAGCGGCAAAGCGGCGCGGATCTCGAGATCGGTTCGTACGCGCATCGGCCGATCCTGCACGAGCCCGACGAGATCCCCTCGATCGCGGACTCGGCGTTGTCACCGACGCAGTTGCCGTTCACTCAGGAGGACTTCGATCCACAGCTGGAGGACGCGCTCGCTCTGTTCGGGTCCGTTCTCGACACCCCGAAGGTCGGGGTGCGGCATGCGATCAACGGACTGCTGTCGATGACTCCGGACAGCGCGCCGGTTCTAGGGGAGACGCCCGAGGTGGCGGGCCTGTGGTCGGCGGCAGCGGTCTGGATCAAGGAAGGCCCCGGTGTCGGCCGGATGATGGCCGAGTGGATGACCCAGGGCACCACGGAGATCGATCTCCACGGCATCGACATCGCGCGGTTCTATCCGCACCAGCGCACACGACGGGCCGTACGGGCGAGGGCGGCGGAAGGGTTCAACAAGACCTACGGGATCGTGCATCCACGAGAGCAGTGGACATCGGCAAGGCCCCAGCGGGTTTCCCCGTTTCATGTACGGGAGACCGAACTGGGCGCTGAGTTCTTCGAAGTCGGAGGCTGGGAACGCCCACAGTGGTACGAATCCAACCGGAACCTGCTGACCGAGTTCGGTGATCGGATCGCCGACCGGCCGCACGAGTGGGACGCGCGGTGGTGGTCGCCGATCAGCGACGCCGAGCACCTGGCGATGCGGGACCGAGTGGCGATGATCGACCTGTCGGCCTTCGCCCAGTTCGACATCGCGGGTCCCGGAGCTCTCGACTACCTGCAAAGGATGGTGGTCGCGCAGGTGGACCGCCCGACCGGGGCGGTCGTCTACACCCCTGTGCTGACGCCGAACGGGAAATTCCGCAGCGACCTCACCATCGTGCGGCTCGGTGAGCGGCATTTCCGTGTGATCACGGGTGCCGCCGATGGAGCACGGGACAAGTTCTGGTTCACCCGGCATCTCCCGGAGGACGGTTCTGTCGTGCTCACCGATGTCACCTCGGCCGTCTGCACACTCGGCTTGTGGGGGCCCCGGGCAGTGGACGTCCTGTCGGCGACCACCGACGACGACGTCTCCGATTCCGCTCTCCCGTTCGGCCGGGCCAGGGAAATCACCGTGGGAACCGTGCCGGTACTGGCGCTGCGCATCTCCTACGTCGGCGAGTTCGGGTGGGAGTTGCACGCTCCGTGCGAGCACGGTTTGCGGTTGTGGGACACGATCGCCGAGGCCGGCGAACCCCACGGAATCGTGCCCGCCGGCATCGGCGTATACGGCACCACGGGACGGCTGGAGAAGGGCTACCGCCTGATGGGAGCCGAGCTCGACGCCGAACACGACCCCGTGGAGGCGGGCCTGGCGTTGCCGAAGGTGAAATCGGCTGACTTCATCGGTAAGCAGCCCTACCTCGAAGCCAGGTCGGGTGAGCCCGCGGCCGTGTTGTGCACGCTCGACATGGGAGCGCCGAGCGATCATGTGGACTCCTCCGGCATGGCCCGCTATCCCCAGGGGGGAGAACCGATCCTGACCCCCGACGGGGAACGGATCGTCGATCGTCGTGGGCGGCCCGCACACGTGACGAGCGCGGGCTCGGCGCCGTCTCTGGGGACTTACCTGCTGATGACGTACCTGCCGCCCGAGCACGCTGTGGAAGGCACCGCTCTCCGCGTGGAGTACATGGGGGAGCGCTATCCCGTGACGGTCGCTCGGGTCGGCCGCACACCGTTGTTCGATCCCGACGACACCCGGATGAAGGGCGGTGCGGCATGAACGTGCTCGTGTGTGTGAAGCGGGTTCCGGCGTTCGGCGCGAAGGTTCCGGTCACCGCGGACGGTTCGGGGATCGACACCCGGCACCTGGGATTCACCATCGGTCCGCACGAGGAGTGCGCGGTCGAGGAGGCCGTCGGACTGGTGTCCGCGCACGGCGGTCGGGCCACGGTGCTGACCGTGGGTCCCGCCGAGGCGGAGGAACAGGTGCGGTATGCGCTGGCGATGGGCGCAGACAGGGGCGCTCTCGTCGAAACCGGTACCACGGAGCTCGACCCGCAGGCCACGGCGGAGGCCATCGTCGGCGCCGTCGAACGGCTCGTCGCCGACGATGAGGAGCGGTTCGATCTGTTGCTGTTCGGAGTGGCCTCGGCCGACGCCGAACACGGCCAGGTCGGCCCTCGCGTGGCCGCCGAACTCGGCCTACCGATGGTGGGTTCCGTGAAGGGGGTCGATGTCGATGCGTCCTCGAAGGACCTGTCGTTGCGGCGAGACGTAGCCGGCGATGTGGAGGTGTGCCGCGTGCCGATGCCCGCCGTCGTGGCCGTCAAGGAAGGGTTGAACTTGCCGAGGTACCCGAGCATGCCGGGCCGGTTGCGGGCCCGGAAAGCGCCGGTGTGGTCGATCGGTGCGGAGCCCGCTCGGGGAGGGCTGGCAACGGCGGGGTTGCGCCAACCGGAGGAGAACGACGAGGAGACCGTGGTGCTGGGCCACGGGGCCGATGCGGCTCCCGCCGTGGTGAACGTGTTCGAACGACTCGGGGTGATGTGAATGACCGTGCTGACTCTGATCGACGGACCGGAACCGGCGGAGGAGGTCGTCGGTTTCGCTCGGGGCACGGGACTGCCGGTGGAGGCGGTCACGGTCACCGCGGAAGGAAAAGGAAGTCCTCTTCTGCGAAAGCAGGCGGAGGAGCTCGCGAGGCTGGGCGTCGGCACACTACATGTGTTGTGCCATCCCGGACTGGCCGATTCGACGCCGCAGACGCTGGGGGCGACGCTGGCCCGATGGTTCGAGTCGTGGTCTCCCGACGCCGTTGTCGCACCCGCCGACGGTCGTGCGGCGGAGGTCCTGACACATGCCGCCGCGTGGGCCCGGCTTCCGTTGGCGACGAACTGTGTGGACGTAGTGGACACCGTGGACGGCGCTGCTGCGGAGGACTGGTCGGGTTCGTCGTCCTCGTCGTGGACACCGACCCGGGAACGTGCCGGGGGAGTGCTCCTGGAGGACGCGCGCTTGACGGCGCCGATCAAGTTGCTCACCGTGTCCCGCGGAGTGGAGACGGTCGCGACGGAACCGGTTCCGGAATGCGCGGTGTATGAGCACCCCGCCGAGGTGGAAGCCGACGACGTCGACGCGCGAGTCGTCGAACGAGCGGCCGCGGCCGAGGGGGCCACGTTGGCCACCGCCCCGGTCGTTGTATCCGGCGGCCGAGGAGTGGGCGGAGCCGAGGGATATGTGGTGCTGGAGGAGTTGGCCGACCTGTTGGGCGGGGCTGTCGGGTGCTCCAGAGTGGCCACCAACAACGGTTGGCGCCCCCATTCGGACCAGGTGGGACTGACCGGGACGAAGGTCGCGCCCGAGCTCTACATCGCATGCGGCATCAGCGGTGCCACCCAACATTGGGTGGGCTGCATGGATTCCCGGACGATCTTGGCGATCAACACCGACCCCGAGGCTCCGATGGTCACGCGAGCCGATTACGCGGTCATCGGGGATGTCCAAGAGGTGCTCGCTGCCGTCGTGGCCGAACTCCGATCCCGAGCGCGTTCGCGGACGGCGGTCCCTTCAGTCGCTTCTCGGTGAGGTGGGTCACGACCCGCCGGTGTCGGTGCGTGTTACCGTCGCCCTTCAGCCGGTCGATCTCGGGACACCATGGAGTGCGCGATGCCGGACGAGTCACAGCTACCCGTGCTCATCGGTGTCGGCCAACTGCGTAACAATCCGGAACGGACACGCGAGGCGGCCCGCGAGCCGCTGGATCTGGCCGAGGAGGCCGCTCGCCGCGCGGCGAAGGATGCAGGAGCCGACGCGTTGCTGACCGCCGTCGACACGATCACGGCCGTCAAGACCAGCAGTTGGGCCTATGGAGATCTTCCGTCCTTGCTCGCCAGGCGGCTGGGTGCTTCCCCGAGTCGCGTGTCGACTACCACCGTGGGAGGGCACTGGCCCGCGGCGGTGCTCGACGCCGCGGCGGCGGAGATCGCTGACGGCACTTCGCGCGCAGCGCTGCTCGTGGGTGCCGAAGCGCAGGCGTCGGTGTCGGCGCTGATCAAGTCCGGGACGGACCCGGCAGGAGAGCAAGGGTGGACCGCGGCGCCCGGCGGGCCGCCGGCCTTCGACCCCGACGACTTGGGAAGCCCCGCCATGCAGGCCGCGGGGCTCATCATGCCGACCAGGGTCTACCCGCTGTTCGAGAACCGACTGCGCTATGCGCTGGGACAACGGCCGAGCGAGGCGGACGCGTGGTCGGCTCGGCTCTACGCGGCGTTCTCCGAGGTGGCCTCCCGCAATCCCGCCGCGTGGAGGCCGACACCACGTACCGTCGACGACATCGTCACCGTCGGCCCGGATAACCGGATGGTGTGCGAGCCTTATCCGCTGTCGATGAACGCGATGCCACATGTCGACCAGGCGGTGGCGGTGCTCGTGACCTCGTTGGCGGTCGCCCGGGAATATGGGATCGATGAGGACCGGATCGTGCACGTGTGGGGTGGCGCGGGTGCGAGTGACTCCTCCGACGTGCTCGCCCGGCCCGACTTCGCGCGTTCCGCGGCCTTGGAATCGGCTTTGCACCGGTGTCTGGACCAATGCGGAGTCGACGTGGCGCAGCTGGACATCATCGATGTCTACAGCTGTTTCCCCGTCGTGCCCAAGCTGGTGATCCGGGCGCTGGGGCTCACGGAGGACGTGGTTCCGACCGTGACCGGAGGTCACTCCTCGTTCGGTGGCCCGTTGAGCAGCTACACCCTGCACGGCGTGGTGTCGGTGGTGGAGCGATTGCGGGCGGGAGCCGAAGTGGGACTCGTGCATGCCAACGGTGGTTATCTCACCGATCAGCACGTCGTTCTCCTCGGCAGGACACCGCGCGGCGGTGGCTATGCGGGAACCCCTGACCCCGTGTCGACTGAGACACGGGACGGTGTGCCGGTGCTCAGAACACCGGCCGACGGTGACGCCGAACAGGTGGTGGTCGAAACGGCGACGGTCGAGTACGGCCGCGACGACGCGCCGTCCCAAGCATTCCTCATCGCCCGAGCACAGGACGGAACGCGGATCTGCGGCCAGATCCGGCCGGGAGACCAGGAGAGCGCCCGGGTCTTGTCCCTCGCATCGGGTGCCGAGGTCGTCGGGCGAGGTGTACGAGTCTCACCGGTAGGACCTGAAGGGACGTTCCTGCGGGTCGGTGCCACTGTCTGACCCGGAAGACCAGTACCTTCGCTGCTGTTCGCTACCGGTTTCATTGCGATGAGCGGTGCGGTGTACACACGTGATTTGGGACAGTGCAGACTGACCGGCACAACGAAGACGATCATGGCAAGGGAGCGTGTTCCATGTCGGCGAGCAACGCCGACCGGCTCGCGGAGTCGGTGAACAAGGTGTCGGTGGGTCGGGTGTACGACTACCTGCTCGGTGGCGTGCACAACTACGCGGTGGACCAGGCGTTCGCCGAGGAACAGCTACGCCTGCTGCCCGACATCCGTGACTTCGCCCGGTCGAACAGGGCCTTTCTGGCGCGTGCGGTCCGGTTCGCCGTCGACCAGGGAGTTCGACAGTTCGTGGACATCGGTTCGGGACTGCCGACGCAGGGCAACGTGCACGAGGTCGCCGACGAGGTGGCGCCCGGGGAGTGCAGCGTGGTCTACATCGACAACGAGCCGATCGCGCAGGCACACGCCGAGATCCTGCTGGAGAAAACCGCGGACCCCGACCGGCACAGGGCCATCGACGCGGACTACTTCGACGGCGCGTTGCTGTGGGACAGGGTCCTCGAAACCGGGGTGATCGACGAAAGCGAACCGATCGCGCTGCTCGTGGTGGCATTGCTGCATTTCATGCCGCCCGAAACGCACCCGGAACGGGTGCTCGCCTACTACCGCGAACGTCTGCCCAAGGGCAGCCTGTTGGCGCTGTCCCACATCCACGTCGACCCGTCGGACACCGAGACGATGGAAGTGTCGAAAAAACTCACGGAGTCCTACACGAAGAAGACCAACAGCCCGGCCATGCCGCGATCGCGGGAGGAGATCGCCTCGTTCTTCGAGGGACTGGAGATGGTGGAGCCGGGCTTGGTGTGGCTGCCGGAGTGGCGTCCCGGCGGCGAGGACCCGTACAGCGGTGAGCCCGCGCGGTCTCGTGGCTTGGCGGGAGTCGGGCGCAAGGTGTGAGCGGATCCGGGCGGAGGTGCTGCGTCCGAGGGCCCGAGTGCTTGCGGAAACGTCCGACCGTCCACGGTCGGTGCGCTCTTTCCGGCTGGGCCACCACTCGGCCGGACCGTCATGGGATGGCTTCCGGTGGCATCGCGCGAGGATCAGAACGGCAACATGATCTCGTCCGGAGCCCGGCCGGTACGCAGACCTCGCCAGGACGGCCGCCAGAGCTTGCGGTCGTGTGTCCACCGCCGGTGCTCCACCTCGCCCACGAGATCGGGTTCCACCCATTGAGCGTGCCGTGCCCGCGTTCGGGGGACGGGGGTCGAGAAAGGGCTCGACGGCCTCGTCAGTGATTCGAACTTGTCGAACAGGGCGGCCGTCGCCGCGTCGGGAGAGCCTGTTTCGACGGACCCGACGTAAGTCAACGCGCCGGAGGTGTCGTAGACGCCGAGGAGCAGGGCTCCCAGCGTGTCGGGGTGGCCTCTGCCGGGCACCCAGCCGCCGATCACCACTTCCTGAGGAACACGCAGCGCGGTGTTCACCCAGCTCTTCGAGCGCGTACCGGGCCGGTAGACCGAGTCACGGTGCTTCGCCATGATCCCTTCGAATCCGTGCTCGGCCGCGATTTCCAAAAGCCCGTTACCGGAGACCTGCGCGTGAGGATCGGGCGTGCGAACGGTGGGAGGTGCGGGCAGGCCGAGATCGGCGAGCCAGTCCCGTCGGTGGTGGTAGGGCAGTTCACAGAGACCCTCGTCGTCCACGACGAGCAGGTCGAACGCGTAGTAGTGGACGGGCGCCTCGCGCAGCAGGCGGGGAGTGGGCAGGCCGACCTGCGCACGGGACTGAAGTCGGCCGAAGTCGGGGCGCCCCTGTTCATCGAGTGCGACGATCTCACCGTCGAGCAGCAGCTTTCTGCGAGTGGAGGCAGCGAGCTCATGTAGCTCGGGATAACGGCTGGTGATGTCTCGCAGAGTGCGCGAGTACACGCGGACCTCGGCTGCTTCCCCACCCGCGATCCCGATGACCGCCCGCACTCCGTCCCATTTCCAGTCGTAGACCCACTCGTCGTCTTCGGGCACGTCGCCGGACACGGCGAGCATTGGCGGCAGCGGCGTCGGTGGGGCCATGTTCTCATGTTCGAGGCCGCCCGGGCTGAGCGCAGCTGACACACCCGTATGGGGGACTTTTCGTCGGAAGTGACGGTGACGACGCCTGAGTTCGATCACGTCCGGGGGAGAAAAGGGGAGTATGCCCAAAAGAGGGAATCACCGTGCGTTTCACATCGGTTACATTACGTCCTCGCTGTGGTGGTGCTGAGGTCGGTGAAGGGAAGCAGCTCGGTGAGACGTGCAACGAGTCGGACAACGAGACATGGTGTCGCCGCGCTGGTCGTGGTCCCGCTTTCGACATTGCTCGTGGCGTTGTCACCGGCGGAAAGTGTGGCCGCGAGCGACGAGCTGTCTCTGTCGGTACTGTCCGGACGTCCCGACATGGTCACCGCCGGGGACACGGTCCTGCGTATCGATGTACCGGGCGAGGTACCGCTGCGCGCCGTCACCGTGTGGCTGAACGGGGAGGAGATCACCGAAGAGTTCGCCGCGGACGGCTCGGCGGGGACGCTCACCGGCTATGTCAGCGGGCTGAGCGACGGTCGTAACCACATGGTGGCCACCGTTTCAGGACAGGAAAACCTCCGGGCCGAGCTTTCTCTCACCAACCATCCCGCCGAGGGACCGGTGTTCTCCGGCCCGCAACAGAAGCCGTTCCTGTGCGAGACCGCGGACTTCCAACTTCCCGTGATCGGCGGCACGCTGGGAGAGCCTCTCGACGAGAACTGTTCCGTCGAAACCAGAGTGGACTATTTCTACCGCACCACCGATGGCGCGTTCGCGCCGTGGCCGGACGATACCGCCGACTATCCGGAGGACCTGGCCGCGACCATCACTTCACAAGGCGAGCGGGTCCCGTACATCGTGCGGATGGAGACGGGTACGGCCAACCGGGGCGTTTATCAGCTGACGGTACTGCACGACCCGTTGGAAGAGCCGGAGCCGAGTCCGGTTACGCCGCCGTCGGCCTGGAACGGTCGAGTCTTCTACACCCTCGGCGGCGGATGTGTGAACGGTTGGTACCGCCAGGGCGACACAACCGGTGGAGTCACGGACGACTTCCTGCTCGGCCGTGGTTACGGCATGATGTCGTCGTCATTGAACGTGTACGGCGCCAATTGTGCGGACGTCACGGCGGCGGAGACCGCGATGATGGTGAAGGAACGATTCGTCGAACGCCATGGCCCGATCGAACACACCATCGGCTTCGGCTGTTCCGGAGGCTCGTACCAAGCGCACCAGATCGTCGACAACTATCCGGGCATCTTCGACGGCATCATCGTGGGCTGTTCGTTTCCCGAGGTGACGTTCAGTACCGTCAACTTCATCACCGACGCGTGGCTGTTGCACGAGTACTTCACCGGGTCCGAGATCGCCTGGACACAGGAGCAAAAGCGGGCCGTTACGGGATTCCTGCGTTACGAGACGGCGCCAAACGTCGCCGTGGGAGCGCGTCGTATCGATCCGACGGCGTACTGCGACATGGTCCCTGCCGAACAGCGATACCACCCAAAGACCAATCCTCGAGGAGTGCGCTGTGGTGTGTACGACCATGCGGTCAACGTCTACGGACGTGACCCGGAGACCGGATTCGCGCGCAGGCCACTCGACAACGTGGGTGTTCAGTACGGGCTGGCGGCGCTCAACGACGGCGCCATCACGGTCGAGCAGTTCCTCGACCTCAATGCCCGCGTGGGTGGATTCGATCACGACGCCAACATCGTGGACGAGCGCACAGAGGCCGATCCAGTGGCAATCCGTGCCGGTTATCGAACGGGCCGACTCACCAACGGTGGCGGAGGGCTCGCGACCGTCCCGATCATCGATTACCGGGCCTACCAGGACGACAGCCCGAACGGTGACATCCACGTGCGCTACCACACCTTCTCGATGCGGGAGCGGTTACGGGAGGCGAATGGGTCGGCCGCCAACCAGGTGAGTTTGTTGGAGGACGACCGTTACGGCGGATTCAGCACCCGCAGTCCGTTGCTGCGTAGTGCCATCGTCCATATGGATAACTGGTTGACCAATATGGATACAACGGGCCCGGCTCCTTTCAGTGTCGAGGACATCGCCCGAGCGAAGCCCCCGGGATTACGGGAGGGCTGCAACTCACGCGATGAGAATCCGGTTTTCGTGGCGCAGCGGTTGGATCGGAACCCGGTAAGCGAGTGTGAGAAGTGGTATCCGTCGGCGTCCTTCCCCCGCGAGGTGGCGGGTGAGGACGTTGCGGCCGACGTCGTGAAGTGCCAGCTCAAGCCAGTGGACCCGGCTGATTACGAGGTGTCGTTGGGGGAGGACCAGTGGCGGCGGTTGCTCGCCACCTTCCCCGACGGCGTGTGCGACTACTCCCAGCCCGGAGTGGAGCAGCAGCCTCCGATGGGCACCTGGCTGCGTTATCCAGTGGAGGAAGCGCAGCAAGTGTCCGTTGTCTCCGATCAGAGAACGGACTGGTAGATGCGCGCGTAGCGGTCGGCCATCATGTCGACGTCGAAGCGCAACTCGGCCTCTCTGCGGCAGGCGTGAGGTGACAGCTCGTCTGTCTTGCGGATGGCCTGGGCCAGAGTCTCGACGTCGTCGCACACATAGCCGGTCCGGCCGTGGGTGACGACTTCGGGAACGGACCCTCTACGGAAACCCACGACCGGCGTGCCGCATGCCATGGCTTCGACCATGACGATGCCGAAGGGCTCTTCCCAGCACACGGGGAAGACGAGGCAACGGGCTGACTGGAGGAGCTCCACCTTGCGCGCGCGGTCGGCTTCACCGAGCCACTCGATGTCCGGGCCGAGCAGCGGTTCGATCACCCGATCGAAGTAGGCTTTCTCCTCGGGTTCGCGGCATTTGGCAGCGATCTTGAGAGGTATACCGGCGCGACGTGCTGCCTCGATGGCTTGGGGAATGCCCTTCTCGACACATGCTCTGCCGAGGAACAGCGCGTAGTCGTCTTTGTTCTCCCGGAACGGGAACCGTTCCACGCGAACTGCGTTGTGGACAGTGCCGACCCAGTTGAGATCGGGTGACAGTCGACGTTGGGCGTCGGACACGGCCACGAGTTGTATGCTGTCGCCGAGGCCCCGGTAGTACTGTCCCATTTCGCCGTTCACGGGGCCGTGCGCGGTGACGACGGTCGGCATGGTGCGTCCACGCGCCATCAACGGTCCCGCAAGACTGTGGTCGTGCACGACATCCGGGTCGATCTTCTCGATGATTTCGGTCAGTGCCGAGGCGTGGGTGACTTCGGGCAAGACCTGGCCGAGCCTGCTCTCGTTCGGCTTGTCGTAGGTCGGCACGAAATCCGCCGGTGTGCCGTTGTGCCCGACGCCGACGAGCGTGATGTCGAGACCGTGGAGGGTGAGTTGTTCGATGAGGTCGCTGCACATGGCTTCGATACCGCCGTATGCGTTGGGAGGTAGTTCGAACCACGGGGGAGCGACCATGGCGATTCTCAATGAACTCATGCTCGCCCCATTCCCCTGGGGTGGTGGGGTAAACAGCGCCGTGCGGAACGTCCTACGACCTAATGAACCAATTCGATGTCGGTCGGTAGATGTCCGACCCGTACGTCGGTTCCCTTGGCTTCGATGGAAATCCGGCTTCCTCCGAGTGGAACGTCATCGATCTGTAACGCTCCGAAAGACTTCGGTAACGCAGGGGATATGCGCAGGCGTCGGTGGGGGAGTGATGGCTGGAAACGCAGGAGGCTCCGCAACAGGTGGATCGGTGCCGCCGAAGCCCAAGCTTGAGGTGAACAAGAGGTGGGATAGGGGATCGGGGTGGTGTACTCGGTGCGGTCGAAGCCGCACATCAGCTCGGGGAGTCTGCCGTCGAACGCGGTAGCGGCGTCGAGGATGGCGACGGCGACGCGTTGCGCGTGCTCGATGAACCCGTAACGCATGAGTCCTGCGGCGATGATGGCGTTGTCGTGCGGCCACACGGAACCGTTGTGATAGCTCATGGGGTTGTACGCGCCCATGGCCGTCGACAGAGTGCGAATTCCCCAGCCGGTGAACATCTCGGGGGAGAGAAGAGAATCCGCGACGGAGCCGGCCCGTTCCTCATCGAGAATTCCCGTCCACAGACAGTGTCCGATGTTTGACGCTACGGCGTCGATCGGTTGTTTGTCACCGTCGAGTCCGAGGGCGTAGCGACCGAGGTCGGGCAACCAGAACTGTTCGTTGAACCGTTGTTTCATTTTCGCAGCACGAGTCTGCCAGTACCTACTGCCCTCGTGGTCCCCGAAGCTTTCCGCCAGTTCGGCACGGGCCACGAACGCCGCGTAGACGTAGCCTTGGACTTCGCACAGTGCGATGGGGGAGGAGGCGATGGTTCCGTCGGCGAAGTTGATGCCGTCCCAGGAGTCCTTCCAACCCTGGTTGACCAGTCCTTTGTCGGTGGCGCGGTGGTACTCGACGAAGCCGTCGCCGTCGCGATCGCCGTAGCGGTCGATCCACTCCAGCGCACGGTCGGCGTGCCCGAGCAGCGCCTCGACACGGTCCTTGCCGATGCCCCAACGGCTGAGTTCGCCGAGCAGCATGACGAACAGGGGTGTTGCGTCGATACTGCCGTAGTAGATGTGGCTGCCGCCGAGAGCCAACGAGACGTCGGCGCCGAAACGCACTTCATGGAGGATGCGGCCGGGCTCCTCCTCGCTGTTGGGCTCGACGGTGGTGCCCTGGTGCCGGGCGAGTGTTTGCACGGTGCCGAGTGCGAGTGTGGGATCGACGGCGAGCGACATCAGTGAGGCGATCAGCGAGTCGCGACCGAACAACGCCATGAACCACGGCGCACCCGCCGCGATGCCGACGTCACCGGGGTGGTCGGGGTCGAACATGCGCAGGGATCCGAGGTCCTCCCTGCTGCGTTGCAGGGTGGTGGCGAGCGTCCGGTTGTCGGAATAGCTCAGGACCGGGCTCTCCTCACGCCAGCGGCGGGTGAGTACGGCGGGCCCGGACAGCTCGACGGGGCGTTCCCTCGGAAACAGTGGGGTGATGGGAGTACCGTCGATGACGGGGAGAGCGGCCACGGAGGAGTACCACTCCTCGCCGGGCGGGACGACGACCCGGAAGCTGACCCGGTCGCGGGAGTACTCGGCGTGCTTGCCGTCGATGGTGAGTCCGGTGATACGCACGCCTCTGCTGGTGGAGTCGAGGTACCGGGCGAGGTACAGACCACTGCTGGTGACTTCGACGGCATGGTGGCCCTTGTCGCGGATACGGCCCGCTTTGACCTCGAAGACGTCGGCGAAGTCGGCCGCGACGCGGAAACTGACCGTGCACACGACCCGGGTGCGGCCGTAGTTGCGGAGGATGAGGTCCTCGCGCATGCCGCCGCCGATGTAGCGTTCCCTGCGAACGAGTAGTGAGCTCTCCCCTTCCCCCTCACTCGAGTGGGCCCGGCCGACGAACCGTGCCTGGAACGGTTCGGGGACCTGCACGGTGATGGGCTCGACGGGTTTGCCGTCGATACGCAGATTCCACCCGGAGAGGATGCGGGTGTCCTGGTAGAAAGTGCCCTCCGCGAGAGCTCCGCCGAACTCGCCGTCGTCATCACACACACAGAACGATGTTCCGTGGACGAGGGTCACCGTCATGCCGGACCTCCTCGGCGTGGTCGCTGCGGATGACGACGGGTGTGCCCGCCGCGGGTCTGGCCGTGCGGCGGGCACACCCGGGACGGCATCAGGCCTCGGGGCCTTCCTGCCACTCGTGCACGCCTGCGCCCAGAGCGTAGGACAGGTGACCGCCGAGTGCGCCGCCCGCCGCGACCGCGGCCAGACCGGCGAGCCCCCACAGTGTTCCGGCTGTTCCAGCTGTTCCGGCACTTTTGGCTTCGCGGGTCCGGCAGCGGTGGGAGATAAGGTAACACGCTTGTGCCACGACATTGGTCGACAAATGGAGAGCGCCGACACGTCGCTGCACGGTGGACAGTCGGGAGAACTCCGCCAATCCGGTGATGACGGCGAGGGGTGCGGTGAGGGCGCCGATGGCGATGAGTCGGCGTGCGGCTTCGCGTTGCCGGAGCGCGTCGAACGCCGCCGAACACACCCAGGCCCCGATGGGAACGGTGACGATGAGGGGGTGAGCGGGGTGACCTATCCAGGAACCGCGCAGTACACGGTCCGCGGGACGGTTCTTCAGTATTCGACGTAGTCGGTGTGCCAGTTTCTCGCTGGGTTCATCGAAGCGGTCGACTGACTCAGCGGCACGCAGCAATCGGTTGAGCATCATCCCGGGTGTGGTACCCACTCCGGCGACGGGGAATCTAGGCCGGTCCGGTGAGACTCCATCGCGATGGTGACGGAGCGAAAACCACCTGATCGAGTGAAAACCGACAGTCTTTTGTATAACGCCCTATACGGATTGGCTGTAGTGTTCCACAGCCAATGACAACCCAGCCACGCATGCATCGATCTTTCTTCGGGTACTCGCACACACATGGGGCTGGAGAACATCTGGGTCACAACGCTCAACGACGGACTGGTCAGAGCGGACCACATCGTGGGTATCGAAAGTCATCAGACGCCGGAGCTGCCCGGGAAGAGACCACGGTGGCTGCTCGACGTCACGCTCGCCGTTTCCGTGGGGAGTGGGACGAGAGAGGGGTGGGAGGTCATGCAGCTGCATCGCACGCTTATCCAGACCGACAGCTATCCGGACAAAGCAGCGGAGAATCTGGCCCGCACCTTCGACGATCTACGACGCCAGGGTGTCTCAGGAGTGGTGCGTGTGGGCACGCGCCACGACTTCGTGCGATTCGAGTTCTTCCCGTTCGACTCCAACGACAACACCGACGACTACTGACCTGGCCGGGAAGTCATGTTCGACGCGAGATCCTGCGCGGCTTTCGCGTCGGTCGTTTGGCCCAGTAGCTTGCCAACATCGAACCCGACACGTTGTGCCATACGGAGAACAGGGCGGCGGGCAGAGCGGCCAAAGGCGCGAAATGCGCGGTGGCGAGACTGGCGGACAGTCCGGAGTTCTGCATGCCGACCTCCACGCTGACGGCACGACAGGCCGACTCGTCGAGCCGCGCGGCTTTCGCCGCGAAGTAACCCAGCAGCAGCCCCAACCCGTTGTGCGTGATGACCGCCGCCACCAGCAGGATGCCGCTGGAGATCACGGAGTCGGCGTTGGCGCCGACGATGGCGGCGACCACGACGACGATGCCGGTGACCGATACCAAAGGCAGGTACGGAAGCACCTTCTCCACGTGGCGTCCCGCCAGAACACGTACCACGATGCCCGCCGAGACCGGGAGCAGAACGACCTGCACGATCGAGGAGAACAGGTCCAGGAAACCCACGGGCAGGTCCGACCCGGCCAGCCACAGCACCAGCAGTGGGGTGAGTACGGGCGCCAGCATCGTGGCCACCGAGGTCAGTGTCACCGACAGCGCGACATCGCCCCGGGACAGGTAGACGATCACGTTGGAGGCCGTGCCACCGGGGGCGCAGCCGACGAGCACCATGCCGGTCAGCAACAGTCCGGAGAGTCCGAAGACCCAACTCACCGCCACTGCCGTCAGAGGCATGATGAGGAACTGGGCACAGAGGCCGAGCAGCACGGCCCAGGGGCGGCGCAACACGAGCGCGAAGTCGGCGGGCCGTAGGGTCAGGCCCATCCCGAACATGATCACCCCGAGTAGCAGAGGTACGTGACCTGCCAGTGTCGCCGTCTGGTCGGGGAGTACCAGACCGACGAGCCCGCCGGCCAGCACGAGCACCGCGAACCAGCGGCTGGCGAAATCGGCGACCGCCGCGAGCGGACCACGTTGCGCACCCATGTTGCCCCTCAACAACCTGCGATGGAGTGAAGGCACACTGTACGGCGTGCGACGGCGAGACTGAACGATCCGACGTCGTAGACCACTTCGGTCACCACGTCGGGTGGAGGTGTCACTACAGCAAGACGGCCGCTCGGAGCCGGTGGCCCGGATGCGGTGTTCTCGTGCGTCAACGGGTGCCGTCGTGGGTATAGCGCCCATGGAGGTGTGGCGCGATGATCGAGGTGAGTCGAGTGATGCCGGCGGGTCAGGAGCGCGTGTATGCGGTTCTGTCCGATGGCTGGTCTTATGCGGGCTGGGTGGTCGGTAATGCGCATATCCGCAAGGTGGATGCCGCCTGGCCCGCCGAGGGGAGCCGGATCCACCACAAAGCGGGGATGTGGCCGGTTCAGGTGCCGGACGTGTCCACGGTGACGGCGGTTTCACCCGGGCGCATGGTCGAGTTGGATGCGCGGCTGTGGTTGTTCGGGCGGGCGCGTATCCGGGTCACGTTGATTCCGGAGGGCGAACACGGCACACGGGTGAGCCTGGCCGAGGAGATCGTGAGTGGGCCGGTGGGGTTGCTGCCGGAGCCGCTGCAGGCATTGTTGCTACGTCCCCGCAACGTTGAGGCCCTGGCCAGGTTGCAGGACATCGTGGTCGGTAAGACGGCGTGAGAGAGGCTCGGGTGAGCGGTTCAGCTCTGTGACTGGTGGCTCGGCGTGCCCCATGTTACCGATCTCCATCTCTGCCACAGGGGTTCGGCGGTTTCCGGTGCGAGCGCCGGGCTGGTGGTCCCCGAACCTTCACGTAGCCCGGAGACCAGGGAGGCCAAGGTCTCCTTGGCATTGTGCGCAGGCTCCCAATCCAACTCGGCTCTCGCCCGGGTGGTGTCGGCCAGTGGGGCCTTGTCGGCGAGTTCCAGCCATCCCGGGTGCAGGGGATACAGCCCGGCACACCAGGCGAGTCCGCTGCTCGCCGACAACACTGACTTCGGCACGGGCAGGCGCGTTCCACCGAGTGTGCCGGCGATGTCGTGGGCGTGTAATACGGGTTCGGCGGCGAGGTTGAACGACCCGGCGGCCTGTCGGTTGAGTACGGCGATGATCGCGGCGGCGACATCGTCGGCGTGGACGAGCTGGATTCGCAGCTGTGGCCACAGGGGGAGGGGAAGCCACGGCCGTCCGATCCAGCGGCCGGGTACCAGGTCGCCGAGCAGCCAGCGTGCGAACTCGCCCGCGGCGTCTTGTTGCAGGATCGCGCACGGTCGGACCCGGCTCAGCGTGATGTCGGGGTGGTGTTGGGTGAACGTGTCGAGTTCCCGTTCCAGCCACACCTTGCTGCGGCTGTAGGCGCTGGTGTCGATGCCGCCTGTCTCCCAGTCCTCGCTGACCATCGACCATCGTGAGGTGGGTGAGTAGGCGGCCACCGACGAACCCACGATCAGGCGTTCGACACCTGCCCGAGCGGTTGCCTGAAGCAGGTGGCGGGTGCCCGTGACATTGGTGCGCCACAGGGACGGTTCGTCGCGCCGCGGGTGGATGGCCCAGGCCAGGTGCACTACGGCGTCGGCGCCGTCGAGAGCGGTGGTGAGGGTGTCCACGGCGTCGGGTTCGCCGAGATCACATGAGACCCACCGAGCATGCCGGTACGGTTCGGTGTCCGGTTCCGGGATGCGGCGGGCCACGCCGGTGACGCGTATGTCGTTCGTGGTCGAGAGTTGCCGTAGCAACGCCGTTCCCACATTGCCTGTAGCTCCGGTGACGACCACCGTTGCGCCGACTGCCACGCTTTTTGAGATCCCCGGTCGGCGTCGGTGTGAAACACCCGTCCGCTGACGGCCGAAGTGTAGGATCGGGTCTGGTGGGTATGTCGAAGGCCGTGGGTGCACCGGGGTCGAGTGTGGCAGCGGGTGACACGGTGGATGCCGTTGTCATCGGGGCGGGACAGAACGGCTTGGTGGCCGCCAACCTGCTGGCTGATGCCGGTTGGGATGTATTGGTGCTGGAGGCCACGCCTTATGTGGGGGGAGCCGTCCGAACGGCCGAGCTCACCGAACCGGGGTTCCGTCACGATGTGTTCAGCGCCTTCTATCCGTTGTCGGTGACTTCACCGGTCATCCGTGGTCTGGACCTGGAGCAGTACGGACTGCGCTGGCGGCACGCTCCCGCGGTGCTCGCGCACGTGCTGCCGGATGATAGGGCCGCTGTGCTCTCCCGTGATCTCGAGGCCACCGTCGCCTCGCTCTCGACCTTCGACGCACGGGACGGAGAGGCCTGGCGGCTCCAATTCGATCAGTGGCTCCGGGTGAAGGAGTCGCTGCTGGACACATTGTTCTCCCCTTTTCCTCCGGTGCGGCCCGCGTCGCGGTTGGTGCGCACACTCGGTCTGGCCGACGGGCTGCGGTTCGCACGCATGTTGGCGATGCCCGTGCGGGCGCTGGGGGAGGAGACCTACCGTGGCGACGGTGCGCGGCTGCTTCTGGCCGGCAATGCTTTGCACAGCGATCTCGGCCCGGATACCGCGGGGAGTTCGGTGTTCGGCTGGTTGCTCACCATGCTGGGGCAGGACGTCGGTTTCCCGGTGCCCGAGGGAGGGGCGGGTGGCCTCACCGAAGCATTGGCTGCCCGGCTGAGGACACGCGGAGGGCGCATCGAGTGCTCGCGTGCCGTGACGCGTGTGTTGGTGGCGCGGGGCCGGGCCGTTGGGGTGCGTGATGAGCACGGGAGTCTTGTGCGCGCGCGGAAGGCGGTATTGGCGGATGTGCCCGCGCCAGTGCTCTATCGGGAGTTGGTGGGCGAAGAGCATCTACCGTCGCGACTGCTGTCCGACCTGGAGAATTTCCAGTGGGACGACGCGACGGTCAAGGTGGACTGGGCGTTGTCCGGACCCATTCCGTGGAGCAACCCGGATGTCGGACGTGCGGGTACGGTGCATTTGGACAGCGATCTCGACGGGCTTTCGCGTTACAGTGCCGAGCTGACCTCGGGACAGGTGCCGGTGGAACCGATGCTCGTGCTCGGACAGATGACCACGACCGATCCCACCCGCTCGCCCGAAGGCACCGAGGTCGCGTGGGCGTACACGCACGTGCCGCAGGGACTGGCGTGGGATCGGGACAGGGTGCGCCGTTTCGTCGACCGTATGGAGCACATCGTCGAGCGGCACGCCCCCGGGTTCACGGCTTGTATCCGCAACCGGCATGTGTTGAGCCCCACCGATCTGCATCGTTGGGAGCCGAGCCTCGTCGGTGGTGCTATCAACGGTGGTACCGCGGCCCTGCATCAACAGCTCGTCTTCCGGCCCGTGCCGGGGATGGGCCGCTCGGACACGCCTGTCGATCGGTTGTATCTGGCCAGTGCCTCGGCGCATCCCGGTGGCGCGGTCCACGGTGGTCCGGGCTCCAATGCGGCGAAGGCGGCGTTGGCGAGGGCGGGATTAGCAGGAGCGGCGTACGGCCGTCTCATGCGTTCTGTGCATGTCGCTCTGTACCCGAACTGACCGGACCGGTTGAGTGTCGAAACGGCTGTTCCGGGTATTCGGCGACCATGCTCGGCACCGACACCGTTGATCTCGTCTTCGCGACCTATCTCAACGACCACCATGCCATCGCTGTCGGTGGCGCGGAGTTGGTTCGGCGACTGGCTTCCCAACAGCGGAATTCCGTACATGCGGCGGACCTGGCCGCCTTGCGTGACGAGCTGGTGGAGGACCTGCGTAGGTTGCGGGAGATCATGGCCGCATTGGACGTGCCCGTACGTGCTTACAAAAGCATCGCGGCCTGGGCCGGTGAGAAGGTAGGCCGGTTGAAGCTCAACGGCAGGCTGCTGAAGCCCTCTCCCGCGAGCCCGGTGTTGGAGTTGGAAGGCGCCACGATGGTGTTGACGGCGAAGGCCGGATTGTGGCGGAGCCTACGTGCCAGGGCGCGGAGGGACGATCGATTGGACACCGCCACACTGGACGAATTGCTCTCCAGGGCCGACCGTCAGATCGAGACCGCGCGTCGGCTGCACACCCGTTACGCCGAGGAAGCGTTCGACTGAGCCGGTTGCCGGGCACCCCGTTCATGCGAACGGCGTAATCATACGAAAGTCGCTCAGCTCGGTCGTAGCGAAGTCGACCGTTCGTTGAAAAATCTTTTCTCCCGCATTGGCGTCCACACCGGTCGATTAGGCATGATCGTCGCCGGAGTTTGAGCGGGAGGCTGAGATTGAGCATCGTCGGCACCAAGGTGGTCCGCGTCGAGGACGAGAAACTGATCACGACGGGCGGCACCTACATCGACGACCTTCGTGAGGACGCGCTCACCGGCGCCGTCCACGCGATGTTCGTGCGAAGTCCGATCGCGCACGCGACCATCACTTCGATCGATACATCGGAGGCGCTGGCCGCTCCCGGTGTCGTCGCGGTCTACACGGCCGCCGACCTGGACCTGAAGCCGGGGAAGGCGGGCCCGGTGACGCAGCCGTGGCTTGCCGACGGTGTCGTGCGTTACGTCGGGGAGCCGGTGGCTCTCGTACTCGCCGAACATCGGTATCAACTCGCCGATGCGGCAGAGCTCGTCGATGTGGATTACGAGCCACTCGACGTGGTGGCGGACATCGAGACGGCGTTGGCCGGTGACACGGTGGTGCATCCGGAACTGGGTGACAACGTGGCACACACCAACGGCGGTGACTTCGCCGAGGACACCTTCGCCGATTGCGAGGTGGTGGTCCGAAAGACCATTGTCAACCAGCGGTTGGCGGCTGCTCCTCTCGAAGTTCGGGGAGCGGCCTGCGCATGGGGCGACGACGGTCGACTGACCCTGTGGCTGTCGACGCAGAACGCGCACTTCGCCCAGTCGGCTGTGGCGAAGGGACTCGGCCTCGACAGTGGACGGATCCGTGTGGTGACCCCGGACGTCGGGGGCGGGTTCGGCGCGAAGATCGGTACCGACCCCGAACCGGTGGTGTTGGCCTGGGCGTCACGCCGGGTGGGACGGCCGGTGCGGTGGTCGGAGACCCGCAGCGAGAACCTGACCTCGATGACGCACGGCCGGGCACAGCGCAACACGATCACCATCGGTGGCAGGCGGGACGGTACGGTCCTCGCCTTCCGGCTGGAGGTGGTGCAGGACGCGGGCGCCTACCCACGCACGCTGTATCTGCCGACCTTGACCGAGATGATGGCCCCGGGCGTCTACCGGTTCCCGAAGGTGGAGACCGTCAGCAAGACGGTGGTCACCAACACGACCCCCATCGGCGCCTACCGCGGTGCGGGGCGACCGGAGGCGACCGCGGCGGTGGAGCGGGCCATCGATCTGTTCGCCGCCGAGATCGGCGCCGACCCAGCCGACGTGCGGAGGAAGAACTTCATTCCGCCCGACGCCTTCCCTCACACCACGCCCACGGGCGCCTCCTACGACAGCGGTGACTACGCCGCCGCGTTGGACAAGGTGTTGGAGGCCGCGGGCTACGCCGACCTGCGGGCGGAACAGGCGCGACGGCGCGCCGCGGGCGACCCAGTCGCGCTGGGGATCGGGATGTCGACCTACGTCGAGATCACCGGTGGTGATGGAAAGGGTGACAGTGGCCGGGTGGACATCAACCCGGACGGCAGTGTCACCGCGTACACCGGCGTCTCACCGCACGGTCAGGGCATTCACACGACGCTGGCGATGCTGCTGTCCGACAGGCTCGGCGTGCCGATGGACCGGATCACGGTGCGGCACGGAGACACCGACGAGGTGCCCAAAGGGGTGGGCACGATGGGGTCGCGGTCGTTGCAGTTCGGTGGTTCGGCGATCCGTAAGGCCGCCGACGACGTGATCGACAAGGCTCGCAGACTGGCGGCCGATGCGCTGGAGGCGTCGGCCGATGACCTCGAACTGGATGTCGAGGCGGGCGCGTGGCGCGTGCGCGGGGCCGGGGCCGCCGGCTCTGTGAGCTGGGCGGACCTGGCTGCCGAGGCCGAACCCGGAGCGTTGTCCGCGGACGTGTGGTTCGACGAGGTCGGACCGACGTTCCCGTTCGGCGCCCACCTGGCGGTGGTCGAGGTGGACACCCTCACCGGCAAGGTGACGTTGCGGCGCATCGTCGCGGTGGACGACGCCGGACCCGTGCTCAACCCCGTGACGTTCCAGGGACAGCGGCACGGCGGTCTGGCGCAAGGTGTGGCGCAGGCGTTGCTGGAGGTGATGGACTACGACGCCGACGGCAACCCGACCACGGCCACGTTGGCGGACTATTCGTTCGTCACGGCCACGGGATTACCCGACTTCGAGTTGGTGGATATGGCCACTCCCACCGACCGCAACCCGTTGGGAGTCAAGGGTATCGGCGAGGCCGCCACCATCGGGTCGACGCCCGCGGTGCAGAACGCCGTGGTGGACGCGGTGTCGCACCTCGGCGTGACACACATCGACATGCCTACGACCCCGATGCGGGTGTGGGAGGCACTGGCGCGAGTACGAGAGGCGGATTGACAGCGTTGCGCGTCACGATCGAGATCAACGGACAGACGGTCTCCGAGGAGGTCGAGGACCGGACCCTGCTCGTGCACTTCGTGCGCGATGTCGCCGGGCTGACGGCCACCAACGTCGGCTGCGACACCACGTCCTGCGGTGCGTGCACCGTCCTGGTGGACGGCGAGTCGGTGAAGTCCTGCACGATGTTGGCGGCACAGGCGGACGGCCACCGGGTCACGACGCTGGAGGGGCTGGCCGGTGGTGAGGACGGGCAGGAGCATCCGCTGCGCACGGCATTCAAGGAACGGCACGGGCTCCAGTGCGGTTTCTGCACCCCCGGCATGATCATGGCGGCGGCGTCGTTGTTGGAGGAGAACCCCAAACCCACGCGGGAGCAGGTGCGCGAGGGGATCGAGGGCAACTTCTGCCGCTGCACCGGTTATCAGAACATCGTCGATGCGGTGATCGACGCGTCCGGTCAGGAGGTCGGCCAGTGATCCCTGCCGCTTTGCAATACCGACGGGCGTCCTCCGTGGACGACGCGTTGGCCGTACTGGCCGAACACGGTGACGAGGCGAAGCTTCTGGCGGGCGGGCACTCACTGTTGCCGTTGATGAAGCTGCGCCTGGCCGCGCCCGAGATCGTCGTGGACATCGCGGGACTGCGTGAACTGTCCTATGTGCGAGACGAGGACGATCACATCGCGATCGGGGCGATGACCCGTTACCACGATCTGGTGTCCGACCCGCTGTTGGAGAGACACGTGCCGCTGGTGGCACATGTCGCGGGCACGATCGGCGACCCCCAGGTGCGGCATCGAGGCACCATCGGAGGGTCGGTGGCGCACGGAGACGCCGCGGCTGACCTGCCCGCCGCGTTGCTGGCCTGTGACGCCGAGTTCGTTGTGCGTACCCGGACTGGTCAGCGCACTATCGCGGCGGAGGAGTTCTTCCTCGGTCCCTTCACCACCGCCCTCGGCCCGGACGAGGTGCTCACCGAGATACGCGTGCCGAAACGGACCGGCGTGGGGTGGGGATTCGAGAAGTTCACGCGCCGCTCCATCGACTGGGCCATCGTGGGCGTGGCCGTGTGCGGACAGGCGGTCGCGTTGATCAACATGGCGGGAACGCCGATGAGGGCCGAAGCCACCGAGCGGGCCCTGGCCGACGGCGCGTCGATCGGCGAGGCCGCTCGTCTGGCGGCCGAGGGCACCAGCCCCGCCGACGAACCGCACGCGACGAGTGAGTACCGCCGTCACCTGGCCCGGGTACTCACCGAGCGCGCTCTTCTGCAGGCGGACCAACGCGGCTGAGTCGCGCCACCCGGCCCCGGGGTCGGTCCACAGCCAAAGTTCTCCACTGTGGACCGCGACTGGGGCCGGGTGGCACGGTTTGTCAGCCGACATGTCCTCATCACCCGCGAACGGAGCCACTCATCTCGTCCTCCGTTCACGTATCCATGGGCGCCCGCGGCCGGACCCGGATGAGCGGCTCACTGTGTGGCGCGGCGCTTGCGACGATGGGTGAGGTAGAGGGCCCAGAACGCGACTTCGCTCAGCCCGATGGCGATGCCGACGAGCCACCTCAGCCAGGTCGGTTCGATGGCGAGGACCACGACTACGAGCAGCATGATCCCCATGGCCGAGATGAACGCGGCCGGAGCCAGTTCTTGCAGGGATCGGTTGGTTGTGGGGCGCTGTGGTTGTTCGATCATGCGCCCGGATTGTGCCAGCTGCCCCGACTATCCGGTGGTCGCGAGAACCACGGCGAGGCCGCCCCGACCGAACTAACCACCACGTTGCAGGACTGCGCCGCCCAGTTCGTTGTACACACTCAGGTCGGACAGTCGCGGGAGTATCGCCTGGTCACCGGCCGATCAGCTGCCATCGCGCCCTTCCGTGTCGTTGGCACGGTGGTCCCGTTCGAGCGGCTCACCGCCCGGCGTTGCGGCGCTTGTGGAGGTAGATGGCGTAGGTGGTCCAGAACGCGAGAGCGCTCAGCAACATGAGAACGCCGAAGAACCACATCATCCAGTTCGGTTCGGTGGTGAGGATCGCGACCACGAACAGAGTGATCCCCACAACCGTCATGAGCGCGACCGAGATCAGTCGTCGTCGGGACAGGTTGACTGTGGGGCGCTGTGGTTGTTCGGTCATGTGCCCAGATTGTGCCAGCCGTCCTCGGGGTCTCGGCGTCCGGCGACGATCACAGCCGATCACGGCCGGCCACGGTGGGGGTGTCGAAACCGGCTCGGTGGGTCGGGACACCGTGGTGGTCTTTGTGTCGCGCATCACCTAGCCTGTTGGCGTGGCGAGATATGTGGACGTGCACCCGCGTAACCCGCAGCCGCGCGCCATCGCACAGACGGTGAGAGCGTTGCGGTCGGACGGTGTCGTGGTCTATCCGACCGACTCCTGCTTCGCGTTGGGTTGTGCGCTGGGTAACAAGCAGGGCATGGACCGTATCCGCGCGATCCGAAAGCTGGGCCAGCGGCACCACTTCACCCTCGTGTGCCGGGACTTCGCGCAGCTCGCGAAGTTCGTCCACATGGACAACACGGTGTTCCGTGCCATCAAATCCGCTGTGCCGGGCAGTTACACGTTCATCCTGCCCGCCACGAAGGAGGTGCCGCGTCAGCTATGGCACCCGAAGAAGAAGACCGTCGGCGCACGTATTCCCGACCATGCGGTGGCACAGGCACTCCTGGCGGAACTGGGTGAGCCGATCGTGTCGAGCACGCTGCTGTTGCCCGGCGAGGAAGAGCCGATGACCCAGGGGTGGGACATCAAGGAACGTCTGGACACGGTGGTGGACGTGGTGCTGGACTCCGGTGACTGCGGTGCCGAGTCCACCACCGTGGTCGACTTCTCCGACGGTTTTCCGGAGATCGTGCGTGAAGGAGCCGGCGACCCCGAACGGTTCCGCTGACTCACGGCGTTCCTGGATCTTCCCCTGGGCGAAGGTCGGTGTGGGGCACACAGCGAGCCGATAGGGTCGCTGACAGCATCCCTATCGGAGCCGGAAAAGCAGCTCGGAAGAAGCGCTGCCCGGAGCTAGACGATGAATCCGGGCAGCAGGCCCGCCGCAGTCGACGAGCGACGTCTACGCACCCATATCTTGCGGGTGCCGTCGGAATACAGCCGGACGTTGGACAATTCCCAACCCGAGAACTCGGCCTGCAACGACAGTTGCACGGTCGCGGTCAAACGAGAGACCCCCGGAGGCAGCTGCACCCGGCGATACTCCCAGTCATCGTCGGTCACGACTTCGGTATTCGTCATGGAGCGATCACCTGGATCCCTTCCCCGGCTGCCGAGCCGATCACGATTCGGGACGTCCGTTCCTCGACCGTAATCGAATTCGGCTGCCGGATGGTCGGGTAGCGATGCTTCTCCGTCGGCTCGCCACCGCGTACGTCGAAGCCGACCACTTCGTTGCGTTCGGTCAAAGTGACCCACAACAAGTGGCGCCGCTCGTCGTAGGCGAGTGCGTACGCACCGCCGGAAACCGGGTAGCGCTGCCGTAACAGCAGCGGGTCGGTGGAGAACGCCAGAACGGCGCCGCGGCGGGTATCGATGGTGAACACTCGTCCGAAGGAGTCGGTCACCATGTTGGTGGCGCCCTGACCGGCGCGGAGTCCTTCACCGATGTTTCGGCCCTCGACGTCGACGGCGAAGACGGCGCTGCGGAGGCGGTCGAGCACGACCGGGTACCCATCGGCCATGACCACGTCGTCAGCGCTGTTCAACCCGCCTTGGATGGTGGACACCACGCGGCCGTCCTCGACGACAGCGACCGCTTCGCTCTCCCGCAGACTGACCAGGAGCCGGTCCTCGAACGGTGCGGTGCCGGTGGGGCGGCCACGTATCGACGTCGTGTGCAGTTCTCCCTCGGGAAGGGAGATGCGGGCGAGGACGCTCGCGGACGGCACGGCGGCGACGAGGGTGTTCTGCGAGACCGTGAGTTGTTCAGCCGGACCGGGCAGTTCCACCACCGTTGTCGGCTCCTGCGCCGGTTCCTCGAGCGTGTCGAGGTCGTAGAGCAACACCTGATCCGGGTCCTGCACGGCAACGGCCAGCACGCCAGTGTCCGAGTCCGTGGCCAACGCGGTGACGTCACCGATCGGAGCTTCGTCGTCCGCGCCGATCACCACCCCTTCGGGGGCGGTCGTGGTTTCCGGCGACGGTGGTGCGGTGGCGGCTGTCGGATTCTCGACGACCTGCAGTTCGTCCTGGACCTCGCCGTCGTCGGCGCAGGCCACCAGCGGCCACACCAGCACGGCGGCCAGGACCACCGAGGTGACACGGGGGAAGGCGCGGGACTTACGGACGTTCATGACAGCCACCGTTCCGGGTAGCCGAACTCGATGGCGCTGACGTCGTCGAGTGCGGCCCTGATCGCAGAGGGCAAGGTAAGAGACTCGGAGGCGAGCGAACCGGCGAGCTGACTCTTGTCCCGGGCACCGACGATCGGTGCCACGACACCGGGACGGTCCCGCACCCATGCCAGCGCCACCGACAGCGGCGAGGTACCGAGTCCCTCGGCCGCGGTGACGACCGCCTCCACGATGCGCGCCGCTCGTTCGGTGCGGTGCTGCTCGACGTAGCCGGCGTAGACGGTGGAGGCGCCGCGCGAGTCGGCGGGAGTGCCGGTGCGGTACTTACCGGTCAGCACGCCCCGCCCGAGCGGGGCCCACGGCAGCACTCCGATGCCGTGGTGGGCCGCGGCGGGCACCACTTCCCGTTCGATGCCGCGTTCCAGCAGCGAGTACTCCGATTGGATCGACACGATCCGGTTCTCCCGCATGTTCGCGGCGGCCGTTGCCAGCTGCCAGCCCGTGTAGTTGCACACACCGACATAGCGGACTTTGCCGCTGCGTAGCGCGTACTCGAGGGCGGATAGGGTCTCGTCGATCGGTACCGCGGTGTCCCAGGCGTGCAGCTGCCACAGATCGATGTGGTCGACCCCGAGCCTGCGTAGTGAGCCGTCCAGCGCAGACAACAGCGCTCCTCGGGACGCGCCACCGTCGAATGGTCCGTCGCCCCGACGAGCGACAGTCTTTGTGGCGATTACCACACTCTCTCGTGGCACCAGGTGGCCCAGGAGAGATCCGAGCAGTCGTTCGACCTCGCCGTCGCCGTAGATGTCGGCGGTGTCGACGAGGGTGCCACCGGCGTCGACGAACGCCGCGAGCTGGTTGGCGGCGTCCTCGGCGTCAGTGTTGGTCGACCACGACAAGGTGCCTAGCCCTAACCGGGACACCCGAAGACCGGAGGTGCCGAGTTGACGGCTTTCCATAGCGCCAGAGCCTAACCGTCACTCGAACGAGCTCGTGACGAAGGCGTGTCAGCTCGTCGGAGGCCGCCCGCTAGTGTCGACGTTCGTGCGACTAGGGCTGAATCTCGGGTACTGGGGCGCTGGTAACGACGCGTCCAATCTGGCACTGGCCAAGGAGGCCGACACACTCGGTTACTCGGTGGTGTGGGTCGCGGAGGCGTACGGCTCCGACGCGCCCACGGTGTTGGCCTGGATCGCGGCCCAGACGTCGTCGATCGACATCGGCAGCGCGGTACTGCAGATCCCGGCGCGCACTCCCGCTGCGACGGCCATGACCGCCGCCACCTTGGACACGCTCTCCGGTGGGCGGTTCCGGCTCGGACTCGGAGTGTCGGGGCCACAGGTGTCGGAGGGGTGGCACGGTGTCCGGTTCACCGCGCCACTCGGGCGCACCCGCGAGTACGTGGACATCGTGCGGGCCGCGTTGCGGCGGGAGAAGGTGCGCTACTCCGGGAAGCACTTCCAGCTGCCGCTGCCGGACGGGCCCGGCAAGGCACTGGCGTTGACCGTGCACCCCGTGCGGGAACGCATCCCCACCTACTTGGCCGCGATCGGGCCGAAGAACCTGGAACTCACCGGGGAGATCGCCGACGGGTGGCTGCCGGTGTTCTTCTCTCCCGAGCACGCGAGCACCCAACTCGACCATTTGAAGGCCGGGGCCGCCAGGGCCGGTCGTGACCTCGGTGAACTCGACATCGCGCCGACCGTGCCGTTCGTTCCCGGTGACGACTGGACCGTGTGCGCCGATTCCGTGCGCGCTTATGCGGCGCTGTACCTGGGTGGTATGGGCAGCCGGGAGAAGAACTTCTACAACCGCCTGGCGGTGCGGATGGGCTTCGCCGACGCCGCCGCTGAGGTGCAGGAGCGTTACCTCGCCAAGGACTACATGGGAGCGATGGCGGCGGTGCCCCTGGAATTCCTCGACGCGACGTCGTTGCTCGGTCCGACGGAGCGGATCGCCGAGCGCATGGCCGCGTTCGCCGAGGCAGGCGTGACCACGTTGAGCCTGGCCCCGTTCGTCGACCCGGCGCTCGGCGCCGACGTGTTGCGTACGGCAGTGGAAGCGTTGGAAAGGTCGGGAGCGGCCTGATGGGCTGGTTCGAAGCGCTCGTTCTCGGGTTGGTGCAGGGGCTGACCGAGTTCCTGCCGATCTCGTCGAGCGCGCACATCCGACTGACGGCGGCGTTCGCGGGTTGGGACGACCCCGGTGCCGCGTTCACCGCTGTCACGCAGATCGGCACCGAGCTCGCGGTGCTGCTGTACTTCAGCCGGAAGATCGGCCGTATCCTGCGCAACTGGTTCCTTTCGCTGACCAAGCGGGAGTACCGGTCCGACCCCGATGCCAGGATGGGCTGGCTCATCATCATCGGTTCCATCCCGATCGGTGTCCTCGGCCTGCTGTTCGAGGAACGCATCGAAAGCGTGTTCCGAGATCTACGCCTGACAGCAACGACGCTCATCGTGTTCGGCCTGTTGTTGCTGGTCGCTGACCGCATGGGCAGCAAGCAGCGCGAGCTGGACCAGCTGACCGTGCCGCACGGTCTGGGATACGGATTCGCGCAGGCGTTGGCGCTCATCCCCGGCGTGTCACGTTCGGGCGGCACCATCACCGGTGGGCTGTTGCTCGGCTACAAGCGTGCCGACGCCGCGGAGTACGCGTTCCTGCTCGCGGTACCCGCCGTGCTCGCCTCGGGGGTGTACAAGCTGACCGACATCGGCGCGGGCGACGCGCCGGGCGTGGGGCCGACTCTGCTGGCCACCATCGTGTCCTTCGGGGTGGGCTACGCGGTGATCGCGTGGCTTATGTCCTACATCAAGAACAACAGCTTCCTGCCGTTCGTGATCTACCGCGTCGCCCTCGGGCTTGCGGTGTTGGTGCTGGTGTTCACAGGAGTGCTCGACCCGGACGCGGGGCCTGCCACCGTGGGGGAGGCGGGGGCGAACCCGTAGGGTGGCCTCGTGGGTACTGTGATCCTGCTGCGGCACGGCCGGTCAAGCGCCAACAGCTCGGGTGTGCTGGCAGGCCGGACACCGAAAGTGGGCCTCGACGAGACCGGCCGTGCGCAGGCCGAGGCGTTGGTGCAGCGCCTGGCCGGCATACCCGTCGCTGCCGTGGTGACCTCGCCGTTGCTGCGGTGCAGGCAGACGGTGGCGCCGCTGTTGGCCGACCGAGGTCTCGATCGGACCACCGACTCCCGGTTATCCGAGGTCGACTACGGGGAGTGGACCGGTCGCGAACTGAAGTCACTGGCCAAGGAACCTCTGTGGAAGGTGGTGCAGTCGCATCCGTCCGCGGTGGTGTTCCCCGGTGGCGAGGGGCTGGCTGCCATGCAAGCCAGGGCGGTGGCCGCCGTGCGAGATCACGATGCCCGCATCACCGGCGAGTACGGTGAACACGCGGTGTGGGTGGTGTGCAGTCACGGTGATGTGATCAAGGCAGTGCTGTCCGACGCGCTCGGTCAGCACCTCGACGCCTTCCAACGCATCGTCGTCGACCCCGGCTCGGTGTCGGTCGTCCGCTACACGCAGACGCGGCCGTTCGTGCTGAGGGTCAACGACCACGGCGGCGATCTGGACGGGATCGTGCCGCCGAAACCGAAACGACGTCGACGAGGCACGTTGTCCTCCGATGCCGACATCGGGGGGACGACGGGACGAAAGGATCGATCGTGACGAACGCGGACAACCCGCTGTTGACGCCGAGTGAGCTGCCTTGCGAGCTGCCACCGTTCGACCGGATCATTGATGAACATTTCCTGCCCGCGTTCGAGGCGGGCATGGCCGAACACGCCGCCGAGGCGGAGGCCATCGCGAACAATCCGGAGCCACCGACGTTCGGCAACACGATCGTGGCGTTGGAGCGCTCGGGGCAACTGCTGAACCGGGTCGCTTCGGTGTTCTTCAACCTCGCCGCGTCCCACACCAACGACACGTTGCGGGCCGTCCACGCCGAGGTCGCGCCGAAACTGGCCGAACACTTCGATGCCATCCACCTGAACCCGGCGTTGTTCGCCCGGATCGAGGAGCTCTACGAGCGTCGGGAGACGTTGGAGCTGGACGCCGAGTCCGCGTGGTTGCTGCGTCGCTACCACCTGGACTTCGTTCGCGCCGGTGCGGCGCTGCCCGAAACCGACCGGCAACGGTTGAGGGAACTGAATGCCGAGCTGTCGTCGCTGTCCACACGGTTTTCGAACAACCTGCTGGCCGATACGAACGACCTGGCGGTGCTGGTCTCCGATCGTGAGCAACTGGCCGGGTTGTCCGACGCGGAGATCGCGGCGGCGGCCGAGGCCGCGACGGAACGGGGGCACGACGGTGGCTACCTGCTGACGTTGTCGCTGCCGACGGCACAACCACTTTTGGCCTCGCTGGAGAACAGGGAGCTGCGGGAACGGATATTCCGGGCCTCGATCGCGAGGGGAAACCGAGGGAACGAGTACGACAACACCGAGGTGCTGGCGCGGATCACGCGGTTGCGGGCCGAGCGCGCCGCGTTGCTGGGATATCCGCACCACGCGGCCTATGTGATCGAGGACCAGACGGCGAAGACGGCGGACGCGGCGTTGGACATGCTGCGCCGGTTGGCTCCGGCCGCGGTGGCCAACGCACGCGCTGAGGCCGCGGAACTGGCCGACGAGATCACGAGGTCGGGTGAGAACCACTCGCTGGAGCCGTGGGACTGGGCGTTCTACGCCGAGCGGGTGCGTAAGCGCCGGTTCGAGGTCGACGACGCGGAGCTGCGGCCGTACTTCGAGCTGGACACGGTGTTGCGGGACGGCGTGTTCTACGCGGCCAACAAGCTGTACGGGGTGACGTTCAGCGAGCGGCAGGACCTGCCCACCTACCACCCGGACGTGCGGGTGTTCGAGGTGTACGACGCCGACGGCGCTCTGCTGGGCTTGTTCCTGGGGGACTACTACGCGCGGGAATCCAAGCGCGGTGGCGCGTGGATGAACTTCTACTGCGAGCCGTCGGGGCTGTTGGGGCGCCGTCCGGTGGTGGTGAACAACCTCAACATCACCAAGCCGCCACAGGGTGAGCCGACGCTGCTGACCTACGACGAGGTGGTGACCATGTTCCACGAATTCGGTCACGCACTGCACGGCTTGTTCTCGGACACCCGGTACCCGACGTGCGCGGGCACGAACGTTCCCCGGGATTTCGTGGAGTTCCCGTCGCAGGTCAACGAGATGTGGGTGTTGTGGCCGGAGGTGCTGGCGAACTACGCCAAGCACCACCGCACGGGAGAACCGTTGCCGCAGCGGCTGGTGAAGCGGTTGGAGGAGTCCCGCGCCTACGGTGAGGGATTCGCCACGACGGAGTACTTGGCCGCGTCGCTGCTGGACCTGGCTTGGCACATGTTGGACGCCGACACGACAGTGGATGATGTGGCCGAGTTCGAGGCCGAGGCACTACGGAAGGCGGGCGTGGCTGTGGACGCGGTGCCGCCGCGGTATCGCAGTACGTATTTCGCGCACGTGTTCGCCAATGGCTACTCGGCCGGCTACTACTCCTACATCTGGAGTGAGGTGCTCGACGCCGACACGGTGGAGTGGTTCCGGGAGAACGGTGGTCTGACCCGAGCCAACGGTGACCGTTTCCGCCGTGAGTTGCTGGCGAAGGGCGGAAGTATAGACCCGATGGTGGCGTTCGCGAACTTCCGTGGTCGGGCTCCGGAGATCGAGCCTTTGTTGGTGCGTCGCGGTCTGACGGGAGCCTGATCGGGCGATCCGAGGGCAGTCAAGGAGTCTGTCGTGGGCGGCGAGCACCCGGTGTCACGGGCTGTGTCGCCGCCCACGACCTGAGGAGCGTCGTGCCCACGGCCAGGTGATCAGTGCCCAGGCCGCCAGGATGAGTGCGACTTCTGCCGGCAGATACCACGGCCAAGGGCCGAGCAGGTCGAGGAAAGAGCCGGTGTCGGGTTTGTGGTTGAGATAGCCGTAGTTGGTGCCGGTGAGACTGTTGAACACCATCGCGGTGGTGGCCCAAGCCACGGTGACCGTCACCGCGATGCGGTAGTCGCGCCAGAAAGGGTGCAGTCCGAGCCCTCAAGTGAGGTACACGGCAGCCCATACGACCAACAGGTGTAGTGCCCAGAACGCCAGGAACTCGTAGTGGGGAAAGTCGGGACCGGCGAGAACGGGGGATACGAGGGCTTGTGTGGACAGCGAGAGGCACCAGTAGTAGGCCTGGAACTCCCGAAGCTGTCCTGAGCCGCAAAGTAACCAGTGAGTAGCCGACTCGCTGTGAGCTGTATTACAGCGGTCTTCTATGGTCCGGTGCCATGCAGATGGAGTGGTCGGACGAGGAGCTGGTGGCGTCGTGGACGCTGGTCGGCGAGGACTGGTC